>JACOZS010000008.1 GCA_016181215.1 Candidatus Woesearchaeota archaeon | reverse complement strand
ATTACTTGGAAGCGCTCCGTCTACGAACATTACTAAAAGTGCCCTTGAGTGTTCTGCTATTGAGTATAATGCTGCTTGCGGCAGTACATTTTCTTTTAAATCTTTGACGTCTAATTTTAGTTTTCTGGCTATGTCCTTCCATGCTTTTTCTATGTCTGATACTTCATCCACGTTGAGCATTCCGGCGTATGGAACATACTTCTTGATTAAATTAGAATTTGTCTTTAATCCTGTCTCTTTGTGCAACTTTTGAAGTGTTTTTGGGAAAGAAGCTTCGTAAATTGTGTTTGTTCCTTGAGAGAACCATGCATTTCGTTCCATGCCCATGCCCATGTCAAGAACTTTGATTTTTAAATCAGCGACCTGACTGTCTGATACCTGCTCGTACATCATATAAACCTGGTTTCCTAATTCGCATCCTCTTGAAAAATACTCCAGGCAGGGCCCTAAATTATTATTTCCTGCCCATGCGTCTTCGTGAAAAACAATTTCATCTTTTGGCAATCCGAGTCCTTTTCTTAACCATTGATAGATATCCTGGAAGTATTTATTCTGGGACCAGTCTTTTGGTTTTACGAAAGCATGCTGTCCTATCATGGAAAAGACAGTCATGTGAGATCCTGTTAAACCGACATTATCTATGTCTGTTGTTCTGAAACATAATTGAGGTATAACAAGGGGATTTGCGGGGGGTTCTACTTCACCGCTTATTACATAAGGTTGAAATGCCGCTATTGAAGCGTTGGCGTATTCCAGGGTAGGGTGCCATCTTGCCACTATGGGATATCTTTTTATTGGAGTATATCCGAGTTTCTTGAACATCTTGCTGAATTCAAGCCACACTTCTATATAGTTTAATCTTGTTTTTGAAGGAGATTTACCTATGAATCCAAAACTTTCATTCTTAGAACATAAAGGATCCATGCATACGTCTCTTTTAGAAACAGACCAAAAAGGTTTTTTACAATTCTTGCATATATTCCTAGAGTATCCCTCAGAAGTCAAAGTTTCAACTGGATAAAAACGCTCCGGAGACTTCCAGAATATTGGTTTGTATTTTGCCTTTAGGTCCTTATCAGATAGCATACTTAGAAAAACTGGCAGGATTATTTAAATCTTTAGATTATTTAATAAGGCCTCCATTTTTGATTAACTTTTTCGAAGGTTACTTGTTTTTTATATTGTTCAAATGGTATTTTAAACATGTCAAAAATTTGATTTCTGCCTAGGATTACCTCTAAACCATCTTCCTCCCATGGATCTAGACAAACTGCGATGCGGATGGTTCCTAAAGAGATTATGTTTATTCCTTTCTTTAATTTTATCTTTACTTTTGCTGGTTTTATTCGAATGCTATAACCCCCAGGCACTTCTGCTTTTTCTTCTTCTCCCAAGATTAACCTCAATTCGTTAGCTAAGTCTTCTGAGATTAGAGAGATATCGGAACCTGAGTCTATTAAAGCATTTGATTCAAAAGAGTTCTCTCCTTCACCAAGAACCAGAGTTATTGCGGGAATTTCGGAAAGTTTCCGAGTCTCGGCGTCTATCACCTTCTTGTATTTGAAGGTTATTTTTTTGCCGAAATCGGTCATTATAATATTCTTAATCCTGGCCTTGGTACTTTGGCGATGAATGGTCTTTTGGACGGGTTACTTGATCTTGCTTTATTAAGTACAATTGATGGATCTTTATCCGCAGCAATTACCTTACCTTTATCAATAGCCACCCATTTACCTATATACTTACTTAAATCCAGGTTTAAATACGCTTCGTAATCGTCCATATTAACAGTATAGGTTTAACTTGTTTATAAACTTTTTTAAATTGAGTTTCGGAAAGTTTCCGGATTTAAATCTTTAGATTCTCTAACTTCCTGCGTATGTCATCAAGTTCTTTAGAGAGAGGATTTTCTTTTTTTTCTTTTTGTGGTTTCGGTTTAATTAGTTCTGATGGTTTAAGGATCTTAATTTCAGGTGATTTTTTTGGTTTTGGCAGGGATATTTGCGGCATGGATGTAAAAAGCTGGTTGTTAGTTGTTCTTATCTTGTTTATGGAAGTTCTAAGCCTTTCCCAGTATCTTAATTTCTGCTGCTGAAACTGCATAACCCTATCCATGCTTTTTAAAATTTCTGCAGTCTCTATGGCGCTTTCCAGAATTTCGCGTCTTATATGAACGGGGGTTTCGAGCCTGACATGAACTACCGAATCTTCTTTCATTTTTTAGGTTTCGAATAATTTTTTATCAACTGCTAATAATTTGTTTTTAATCTGTTCCAAGTGTTCGTGCCATTTTTTAATCTCCTGGTCTTCCTGGGCTTTTATATTTTCAAGCTGGTTGAGCAGGTCTTCTGCTTCTCTTAGTTTTGCTTTTATGGCGTCTATGCCTTCTATTGCGTCCTTGAATTTTCCACTTTGATAAATAGCGGTTTTTCGTTAGAATACGGCCTCATAACTTCTTCTTGAGTATCTGGCCTAATTGGTTCTCTGATATCCTGAAATTCTGAAGGCAGTCTTGGAGTTTCATCGTAAGGTATTCTGAATTTTTCTATAGAACCTGCTGCCTGTGAGGAATTCTGAAAATTTAGTTTTTCCGGCAATTTGAATTCCGGTTCATATGCTGGAAATTCGTCAGTTCTTGAGAATTCTGGCAGGCCTTTTTCAAGATCCTCTGTTTTCTTTGCAAATAAACCCATCATATAACCCCTTATAGAGTTTCGTTATTATGTTATTATAAGGATTTCTTATCATTTTAAAATGGTAACTCTTCTCGGTCTATATTTTTGTGGATTCTATTAAATCCTTCTTTATTTTTAAGATTGTTAATTTATCGTAAAGGTCATGCATAACTGCATATAAAGATGATTTATGATAGTCATTTACCTTGTCTAATATGGCTGTATATATTGTGTTTAGTGCGTTATAATCATTAGTGGCTTCCTTAAGCGCTTTTTTCTTAATGCGCGAATATGTTCTTTGTGCCAAGGAATTAAATTCCCTGATCTCGTTATCCGTAAAATTGACTGATTTTATTTTTTGGGGTTTAATTTTTGTTATTAATTCTATAACTGGTTCTTTTTCTTTGAATATTTTAGCTGCTTGTTCTACGTCTTTTATGTAATCTGGATGTGGAAGATGTTCCATCAAAAGGTCTTTATTGAAATCGTGCATAATATTTTTCATCTTTGGGGGATTTTCCTTAATTTTAAATAAGGGTTGTTTTATTGTTGGTTTATTCGTTCTGTACTTATCGGCAAGATATAAGAATTCTTGCAGGTGGTTGCCTCGTTGGGAGCCCTGCTGTTTATGAAGCATTTTCTGGTATACTGGAAGCATTTTTTCTATTTTAGTTAATCTTTTTTTCATATTATCCAGATTCTGTATTGTTTCTTTTGAATTTTTTCTTCTTTCTCTTATGTCAGAAAGTATGGTATCAACTTTATTCTTAAATACTTCATAACCTAAAATGTTTTTATTTGGCTTGTATGCTGGTAAGGAGTTTTCTAGATGTTGTATGTTTGAGGAGGTTATAAAAGCGGACATGTCTTTTTTTATTACATCTGCCTCTTCTTTTAGATTATTATAGACTCTAATTATGCTCTCTTTTAACATACTTAAATTATAGTTTTACCTATTATTTAAAGTTTTAGTTTTTGGATTAGTTTTACTTACGTTTTTCTGAAATACTTTTTTGCTTTTTATGTATAAATATTTTATTCTTTTTGAGAATCTCAGCATTACCATAAATGCTACTAGGGATCCAGCTATCACCCAAGGCCAGCAGAAACCTGATATATTTCCCTGCAATCCGAAGTAAGAGCATTGTTGCAGGTATGGTCCTACGTTGACTTTGTATTGTTTTATGGTTGTTGTTGCCATGTCAAGAGTGAACTTTGGTTTGTTGTTTTCATATGCTATGTTAATATTAGCCAGTTCATTTAAAGTCAAGTCTAATCCTTTTTCTGTTAGTTTGATTAGTAGTTTCGGCTGGATCTTTTCTAGTGAGCATCTTAAAGATCCAACTAGGTCGGATATTGATTTTAGATCATCTGAGTGTATACCATAATTAGTCCAGCATTTTAGATTGAATTCCCTTATTGCTGCAGGAGATTCTCCACTAGGTATCAATAGAGTTGGGGTTGTTGGTGCAGCTGGCTGACTAGGCGGTGATGTCGAAGACGGAGGTGCCTGGGGAGGTGATGGTGGTGCTGGCGGAGGCGAAGCTGGAGGTTCACTAGGAGCTCCTCCTCCTTCAGATTCATTTTCCTGCAAAAATGATGTGGCTCTTGTTAAAGGAGCAATGTCCTGAACTGTACCGTTTACCCTGGCACGATTAGAACTATTATAAGGATAATCAGTTCCGGCATCTCCAAATGCATCTCCTGTATTATCAAAGATGTGCAAGGTACCATTTAAGATATCTCCCCACCAATTACCTTGTATTACTCCGCCTATTGTTTTGTTCCATGAGTTACCGGCTGCGCTTTCAGCAAACTTTTTGGTTGAATTAATGAACATATTAAGCCAAATGGTGTTATTGCTGCCATCTATATTCATACCAAGACGAGAGTTGTCTATTGTGTTGTTATATACTATTGAATCATTAGATCCGTCTTGAATTTCTGCGGCGATTTGTGTTATATTAATCAAATTAAAAGAAATGTTTGCTTGACTGGCTGGGGATAGTGCGCGAATTGCTTTTGTTGAGTTAGTAATATTATTATAAAATACCGTATCATTTCCTCTTATTTGAATTGCTGTAGTACCTATATCCTGGAAGATGTTGTTCTTGAATGTGTTATTTGAGGTTAGATAGTTACCAGTAATACTGTTCACTGCAACTCCGATTCCTACCAAGCTGATGTTATTAGATTCGAATACGTGACCAGCAACATTTCCTCCGGTAATTAGGATTCCTATGCTGATGTTATCAGTTATCGTGTCATTTGAATCTATGGTGCATATTGGCAAATCTCCCCCCGTGCAACTGAATATGGAGAAATTTCCTGCTCCGCTAGAATTGAATACTGTATTATTAAAGAATTTGCTGCCAAAGAATCCTTTTGTGCCTTTATCAATAACGAAGCCTAATCTTGCAAATTTTATTGTATTCTGTGTTATATTTGAATAATTAAATGTTCCAGATGATATATTTATCCCGATTGTTCTGTTATAAATCGATACGTTATAAACTGTGATGTTCAATCCAGTAAGAGAAAGCATTATTCCTGTGCCACTTCCATTTCCGCTTAGATTGCTATGCTGTATTGTTATGTTGCTTCCAATTAGATCCAATGCGATGCCCCCAATGTTATGTGAACCAATATCAATCCCAGAAAGAGTTACATTTTCTCCATAGTACCTTATGCCATTGGCTGTACCATAGAATGTGTTGCCTGATATTGTAACCGGGGAATCCCCTGTTTGCAATCCAAAGGATTTGCCATAAGATACATTGTTAAGCGTAAATGTGTTGTTTGCTCCTGAACCACCGACTGCTGAGTTATTTGAAATTCCCCCGCCATAAGAAGCATTGGTATGGGAGATGTTGCTATTTGACAGATTTCCGAATGATATGCTGTCTGTTGTTTCGTTGCCTGAATAAAATATTGCATTACGAGAGATTGTTATGTTGTTTCCACCGATACGTATTCCTTCACGAGAGACATTAAATAGAGTATTATTACTAATTGTTATATTAGCGAGGTTACTTGGGTTGGTGACATTGTAATCTATTCCTCGGTTTCTCCAGGAGATATTATTATGAGAGATGGTTATATTAATTTGAGCAGGATCTGTTGCTATGTTAGTACCTAATAGTATTCCTGCACCCACCCTAATTGAAGTCCCACCAACATGACAATTTTTAATTGTAACATTTGATG
>JACOZS010000007.1 GCA_016181215.1 Candidatus Woesearchaeota archaeon | reverse complement strand
GTAATATTAGTTGTTGATGTTAGAAAGATAAAAAACATAGTTGAAAATGAACGAAAAAATGGGAATAAAGTTGGTTTGATATGTACTTCTAAGAGCATTGATGCAGATGAGATTATATTTGTTGGAAAAAGACCAGAGAATCTTGGGAAAATATTATTTGATGCTTTAAGGTTTTTGGATAAAAAGGTTGATGTGATTGTGGTTGAAGGCGTTAAAGAAGAAGGGTTTGGATTGGCTGTGATGAATAGATTGAAACGAGCTGCGAGCAGGATTGTTTAAACGAGGATTAGATAATTTTTTTAGTCTTTCAAAATGTTTCTATTTTAATACTGGTCTAACTTCTTTTCTTCTCCGTATATTATTAAAGTTGATTTTCCCTTGCCGGCTGTATTTTCTTTGCAAGTGATACATCCAGAACTCTCCAAAGATTCTATTTTTCTTCTGAAATTCCTGTAACTCATGTCTGGAAATGCTTCTTTGTGAAGTTGGCCTATGGTTTTGCCTGAATTGGTTTTTATATGAGCCAATATCTCGCGTTCGTCTACGCCAAGATTGAGAGAATTTTTTACATTGAAGTCTTTTAGTTTCTCAAATGCAAGAGCAGCATGTTCTTTTAGTATGGAGCGTGAAGACTTAAGTTCTGCCTGTTCTCCTGCTTCTTTCAATAAAAATAATCCTGTTCTTATATCTTTAGCTTCGTAAGTCTTTGAAGCAACTAGATCAAGTGCTTCTTCTAAGAATACGTTTCTAACAAAAGCATACTCTATACGCTGCTTTAGGATTCCTTTAGTTTCTTCAAGCGTGTAAGGTCTGAATTCAAGAGATTCTGGTACTAATCTGGATTTGATTCTGGAATCTACTTCCTGAATCCATGATTTTTCGTTGGTTATAAGAATTATTATTTTTTTGTTAATGTCTTCTATCAAGGAGTATAATATTTCCGGGTCTTGCAGCTTGTCTATTTCATCAATTATTATTACTGCGGATTTCTTGTTTAATATTTTTGTTATCTCTTTAAGAAGTTCTTCTGTTGTTCTGTTCTGAACAAACTTGTAGTTTAATTGATCGCAGATATCCAAAACAAGTTTATGCGAAGTGTCTTTTTTCCATGCATTTATGTATAATGTGTAAATTTTTTCTGTTTCTTTTTCCAGTTCATTTAAGATATGTTTGACTGCTGCTGTTTTCCCTATGCCTGGTGAACCAAAAATTAAAAGATTTTTTCCTGATCGGTTCTGGAACAACGGCTTGATGCATGTGGCTATGTAGTGCTGTTCGTTTTCGCGATATTTTAGTATGGGCGGCTGGAAATCTGTATCTAATGCGAGAGCATCATCTGTAAAAATACTTTCGTTTTCTCCAAGAACAGAATCAAATAACTTCCCCATTTTTCTATGATAATAAAGAATTAATATAATTATAAGGTTTTCTATACCTCTTCTACGCCGTCTTTAGTCAAGGCAATTAATCTTATTCCTATGCCTAACTGAAGCAATGCGCTTATGATAGCCATATGTTCACGACCCGCACCTGATATTAAATTAATACCTACTTCTGTGTCTTTAATTAAGGGTTTGAGCTTGTTTTTTAGTTCGTCCCGCATTTCCTTAAGACCCTGATTCATATTAACTACTATGAATTCTGATTTGTCATTTTTCTTGAAGTTTTCTTTTCCGTATTCATTAGTTATAAGAATTACTTTGGACCATTTACCGTCTTCTATTAGCCTGTTTACATGACCCCAGGTTCCTTTTCCTGTAGAAAGACATGCTATGAGTTCTGTCATCAATGTTATATCTAAATAAAAGGTTTATAAATATTATGCAGGAGAATTCGGAAGATTTTCAAAAATTCTTACCAAAAGTTATATAAAGAAAGATGCATAAGGTCTATTTATGAGATTTAGAGTTATAATAGAAAAAGGAGAAGATGGGATGTTTGTAGCAGAATGTCCTAGCTTACCTGGGTGTATTTCAGAAGGTAAAAATAGATCGGAAGCTTTAGAAAATATTAAAGATGCTGTAAGAGGCTATTTAGATAGTCTTAAGAAACATAAGGAACCAATACCTCCCCCTATCCAAGAAGAAGTGGTAGAGGTAAATGCATAAGGTACCAAGAATTTCTGGTAAGGAATTGATAAAGGTTCTGGCTAGGTTAGGGTATGACGTGGATCATCAAACCGGAAGCCATATAATTTTAAGACATAACAAAGAACCCCACAGAAGGTTAACTGTTCCAAATCATAAGGAATTAGATAGAGGAACTTTGAGAGCAATCATAAGGCAGGCAGGTTTAACCAGAGAAGAATTTTTGAATCTGTTAAGATGAGATATGAAATTCATAATAGAACATTTAGAACAAGAACTTGGAGAATGGAGTTTCATAGAATACGAGCATATTTCTAAGATTGTTGGAAAAAAGAATTTAATTTTTACAAACATTAAATCTAGAAAATTAATGAAATTTGGCCAAGTGATTAATAGTTCTGTAAAAAATTTAAGATTAGGAAAAGTTTGTTTATTAGATCCTGGGGCAAAAGAAACTTTAACTCCGGCTAAAGCTAAAAAATTTGAATATCTTGTTTTCGGAGGAATTCTTGGAGATTTTCCTGCCAAGAATAGAACTAAAGAGCGTTTTAAGAATTTTAAGATAAGTAGATTTAATCTGGGAAAAGAACAGATGAGCACTGATACTGCGGTTTTAGTAACTAAAATGATATGTTCTGGAACTAAGCTTGGAGAGATTAAATTCAAGGATCATATTGAGATAGGATTAGATAATTTTTTGGCGATAGTTTTGCCTTATAGATATGTTATAAAGAATAGAAAACCAGTTATATCGAAAGAATTAATTGATTATTTGAAGAAAAGGAATGAAATATAAAAGCAAGGTTTAAATATTAAAGATCGGACTTATTTTAGTATAAAAAGAGGTAATTTTAATGAGGTTTGGTTTTTGATTAATTCTTATAAATTTGATTTTTTCCGTTTTGAAGAATGAAAGATGTGGTTAGGGTGAATTTCATTTTTTAAAACTCCTTATTTTTGTGCAATAAAAACATCACAATATTTTTCTCCATGAACCGGGATATTCTTTTCTACTTTTTTAAACCCTGTTTTGTGTAGAATTTCACAAATCTCTTCATTTGAAAGATAGGCACTATAAGAAACAAATTCTTGAGTTTCTTGAGAAGAAACATATTTCAGCATGATTGTCCACGTTCTAAGATTTTGAGAAGAGTCAACTTCAGCTTTCCACGATACTTCAACGTCTCCTTTTCTTGTTTTTAAAACCCCTAATTTTTCTGAATACGGCTTTATATTAGAGTCGATGTAGCACCATCCTCCTGGACGCAAAATATTATAAAAACTTTTAACAGATTTTTTTATTTCTTCTAAGTTTCTATCAGGAACAATCCAATTTTGCTCCCAACTCGCGGCATAAATTAAAGAGTTACCACGACAATAAACAAAGTCAAAAATCGGATCAAATTTTTTAGAAAGATCACTCCAAGAAACTTGCTCAGCTTGAATACCAATTTTCTTTTTTTGAGCATTGATTTTTACCTGACGAATCATTTCGTAACTTTTGTCTGTTGCTACCACTCGAAATCCATTTTCTGCTAGATCTAAAGACATAAATCCAGAACCACATCCTGCATCTAAAATTAAAGAGGATTTATTCAGTCCGTGTTTTTTAAGAACATCAACAAATCCTCGAAAAATTTCCTTGCGGTTGTATCTCTTCTCGAGTACAAAATCCCACAATTCCGAAAGACTAAAGAATGAATTTTTCATCATAGTGATGATGGTTTTATAAAGTTTATAAATTTATTCATTTCGGAGCGATAGTGGAGAAATTTATCCATAATAAGAAAGCCTATCTTCACTATTCATCTAAGAAAAATATTTTTTGAATTGTGTTTAACAGTTCATATAAAAGCAAGGTTTAAATATTAAAGATCGGACTTATTTTAGTATAAAAAGAGGTAATTTTAATGAGGTTTGGTTTTGAAAAAGTTGTTATGGTGATGATTATTCTTGTTCTGATAGCTGGTTTTTTATCTGGCGCACTCAATGGGGTTACTGGAAAAGCTGTTGAAGCATGGTATAAAGTTTATCCTTATACCATTGATCTTGGCGGGGGAGAAAAATTAATTACTGACCACCTCATTCTGGAGTCTAATGTTGTTTTAAAGGATCACCAAATTACTTTATGCAAGGGGAACTGCATTACATTTAAGGCTGAGGATAATAACTGCGCTAATCAGTACATGTGCTCTTATGATATTCCAAACGCTTATGGAAATACTATAACAGCAGATGTGGATGGAAAGAGAGTTGCGCCTGCTGGTATTCAGGATATTTTGGTTTATGATGATTCTAAAGAAGAGAGTCCTATGCTTCAAGAATATTGCGAGGACAGCGATGGCGGATATAATCCTATTAAAGATGGTAAGGTAAAAATAACTATTAAGAAACCGTTGGCTTATGGTTATCTCCCTGACGAAAATCATTATTATGCAGACTCTTGTTTATTTAATAATGAAGAGGATGATGAAGGAAGTTTGTTGAAGGAATATTTCTGTAAGGGCAGTTCTGTTGCTGATAAAATAGTTGAGTGTGAATGTGCTTTTAGCAGATGTATTAGGGAAGAAGAATTTGAGGTGGAACCTGAAGAATTAGGGGATTCGGAAAAATGGGAACTTGCAAGAAAATGGAGAGAGGCCACTATAAAAGAGAGGGAAGAACAACAGATAGTGAAATCAGAGACATCAGATAAAAAGAAACCTACTTGCGAGGATAGTGACGAAGGCAGTATAGACACCTCTACAGTTGTAAGGGGAAAGGTTAGCGGTGCTGATGCGGATGGCAATGGATTTGAATATTGGGACGAATGTATAAATGATAAAACGTTGAAAGAATGGCTATGCAGTTTAGACGGCAATGAATATGTACCTGACTCCGTAGAAATAGATTGCGAATCCTGTAAGGACGCGATTTGTGAGCCTCCTGAAGATAGTTTTTGGACTAAGTTAATCAGGAAAATAAAAGGACTATTAACCCCTGAAACTGAATTGGACCCTGATTCCTGGGGGGCTTTAGGCAGGAAGGGGTGAAAAGTAAAGTTTATATATTAAAAAGTATGATAGTTTAAGCAGATTAACATGACTAGGAAGCACGATAAGAAGAAAGAGCCTGGAAATGGCAAATCTACTGTACGAGAAGACATAGAAGAAGAGCTTTTCAATGATGAAGAAAATCTAGTAGAAGAAAGTTTTGATGAAGACGATTATTGATATCAAATAAGAGGCGAAGGGATGGAAACTTTAATAACGTGTAAGAGGTGCAGAGATAGAGTACCTGTTTCTGAATTAAAATCTGATAGCAAGGCCACTGGGTGGGTATGCCATACCTGTTATGCCAAGGAACATAATTTAATAAGTCCAGCTCCGACAGCAAAGCCTGCTTTTAAAGTACCAATAAATCAAAGCTATGTATGTGATTTCTGTAAACACAAGTTTAATTCTGCTTTTAAACAGAAGTTGTGCCCTAACTGCGGGGAAAGAGATGCTTTAAGGCCTGCGGGCGGTTCTGGGGCAGGCTTGATTTGGGAAGTAGAAGATTTAATCTAGGTTTAACCAATAATCTTATAAATATCCTGAATTCTGATTAGTTAGATGGACAAAAAGACCCGGAAGTGGAGGTGTTCTGTCTGCGGATACATCCACATAGGGGAGGCTCCATTAGCAACTTGTCCTAGATGCGGTGCAGGATATCAAGAATTTGTAGAAATGAAGTGAAATAATGGAAGCAGAGGTGATATTATACGGGGTTTTGGCAGGATTAGCTACTTTATTAGGATCTTTTTTTATTTTAAAGAATAAAAAATTTGCCAAGACGCATATTGCTGGGCTGATGTCTTTTGCTGTAGGCGTTCTTCTTGGAGCTTCGTTTTTAGAATTAATTCCAGAATCGATAGAGTTAAACCAAAATGCGTTGATTTATGTATAGACGGGATTGCGATAGGGTTGAGTTTTGATGTTTCAAGATCTTTAGGGCTGGTTACTACTTTAGCTGTGATTGCTCATGAGTTTCCTGAGGGATTGATATCCACTTCGCTATTCAGCTATTCTAAATTAAAAAGAAGCAAGATAGTCTCTTATTCTGTGCTTGTGGCTTTAGCAACCCCAGTTGGGGCCATTCTAACATTTTTTTTAGCAAGAGACTTTTTTTCCCAAAGTTTTGTAGGAGGATTGCTTGCACTAACAGCCGGTACTTTTATTTATGTGGCCGCTTCAGATTTAATACCCGAAACCCATGAACACCCTAGAAAAAGAAATTCGTTGATAATCCTAGTTGGAATCTTGTTTATATATATCCTATCAAGTATATTCGGGTTGTAGTTAATTTTAAATAGTTCTTGGCAATATTGCTGCTGGGGAGAGTAATGGTTTATTATAAGCTGCTGACTGCAATCATTCTTTTAATAAGTATTACCTCGTGCATTCCGCAAGCGCAGAATTCTGAAATTGATGAGTTAAAAAAAGAGATTGAAAAACTTAAGGATCAGATATCAGATGGATCTGAAGGAGATTCTTTTACTAAGTGCGTGGACGATGTGGAAAATACAAAATCAGACTACCAAGCTGCTGCGTTTGAGCTTGAAGATGCTACATTTGATTTAGAAGAAGCCAGGAAAAATCTGGCTGAAATAGAAGATGATGATTCAGAAATTAAAGATGTGGAAGATGAGGTAGAAGGAGCCCAGGATGATTACGATGATGCTAAGAAAGAACAGCAGGATATTTTGAACAATGCTAACTCTACACAGACTCAAAAAGATGATGCTCAAAAAAAGGTAGACGATAAAAGAACTGTATTAAACGAAGCCAAATCCAAATTGGATAGCGCCAAGTCTTCTCATAACAATAAAGTAACTTCTGCGGAAAGTACTGTTAGTGCCTATGAAGATGCTGTCAAAAAAGCCAGAGATAAAATCAGAGTGGCTGAATCAAGATTAAGAACCTTGGAGAGGACATGTAACATACCATCTGGGCTGCCTGAACAGTCTTTGCCTGTAAGGGTTCCAGGCTTTTCAGTTCCAGACAGAACCTGTGAAAAGGATATTGATGAAAAACAACAAGAGATTGATAATTTAGAAGAGGAAATAGATGATTTAGAGAAGGACAAGGATGAAGCTGAAGATGAGAATAAAACTTCGGAAGCTGAAGATCTGGAAGAAGAAATCAATGATAAAGAAGATGAACTTGACAACCTGAAGGATGAACTTGATGAACTAGAAAATAAATGTTAATCTTTTGATAATTCTGGCCTTGCTCCAAGAGTTATTTTAAATACAAATTTATCATAATCTCCTTCTTTTTTTGGCCTATCGATTTCCAGCTCAACTTCTGAATCTGGTTCCAAATCAGCCAGAATATTTTTAAGGTGATTTCCGTTTTCTATGAGTATTCCGTCAAGTTTTTTGATTACATCCCCCACTTCAGCACCGGCTTTGTCTGCCGGGCCTTCTTTTTGCAGCTCAATTATAACTGCCCCATCCAATATTTTTCCATCGCCTTTTTCATTTACTTGTATAAGATCTTTTACTGAAACTCCGAGAAAACCTCGTTTGACTTCCCCATATTTTAAAAGTTTGTCTACTACTTTTTTAACTAGATTTATTGGAATTGCAAAACCCAAACCCGGGGTATTGGCACCAGAGATTACAAAAGTGTTTAATCCTATCACCTCGCCTTTCAGGTTTATTAGAGGACCGCCTGAATTCCCAGGATTAATGTTGGCGTCTGTTTGGATAAAATCGCGATAAATTGTTGGGCCCTTTGAACGATGGGTGGCAGAAACAATTCCTGTGGTTACAGTATGATCAAAGCCAAACGGATTTCCAATTGCGATTACTTTTTCTCCAACTTCCAAGTTATCAGAGTCTGCTAATTTTGCTGTCGGTAAATCTTCAGCGTTTATCTTTATTACTGCTATGTCGCTTTCAACATCATAACCGAGCACAGTTCCGTTAAATATGCGTTTGTCGCTTAGTAAAACCCTTATGTTTTTAATGTTATCAATTACGTGATAGTTTGTAACTATTAAACCGTCTTTTCCGTAAACAATTCCTGAACCAGAACCTGAATCTGTTAGTATGGTTACAACGCCAGCTGTTGTTTTTTCTGCGACTTTTATAAATTCCTGGGCTTCGTTTTCTGATTCCGGCCCTTGATAGATTATTGAACCTGTGTAATATCCTAGAAAACCGCCAAGGATGATTAGCAATGCTATTATTGTAATTAGTATGTATGTTGGTATTTTTTGTTTTTTGGTCTGGGATTTAAACAAATCTGATTGATTGAGTTCAACTTTGATTGATCTTCCTTTTCTGGTTCTTTTTTTCATGAACAAGGAAGAAAGATGACTATTTATATAGTTTTCATTTTTTAATGTATTGGTAATTTGGAAAGATTTAAATATCAAACGATATCTTATTAATAACTGTAAAGATGGTGTTGATGAAAAAACTACTATTGATTTTAACTTTGTCTATTTTGCTATTTGGTTGTGTTAGCAAGAGTTCTAGTGAAGAAGTTATAAAGATTGGTGCTATTGCTCCTTTAACTGGAGATGTTGCCAATTACGGAGAGGCTTCCAGGAACGGCATCCAACTGGCGGTAGACGAGATAAACAGTGCGGGCGGTATAAATGGTAAAAAAATAGAGGTGTTATGGGAAGACGGACAGTGTAAAGCTCAGCCTGCTTCGACTGCAGCTAACAAATTAATTGATGTGGATAAGGTTTCTGTAATTATAGGCACTGTATGTTCTTCTGAAACTTTGGCTATAGCTCCAATAGCGGAAGAAAATAAAGTTGTAGTTGTAAGTGCTGCTTCATCCAGCCCTGATATAACTAAATCCGGGGATTATATCTTCAGGGTATGGCCTTCTGATACCGGGCAAGCTGATGCAATGGCTAAACATATTTATAATACAGAGAAGTTAACTAAAGTTGCTTTGATGTATCCAAATTCTGATTATAATCTGGCGTTAGCAAGTGCCTTCAAGAAAACATTTGAATCTCTTGGGGGAATTATTGCAGCAAAGGAAGTATATGAACAGGAGGCAAAAGATTTCAGAACACAGATAGCTAAAGTTAAAGATTCTAATCCTGAAGCCGTTTATATAATTCCTTATGGAGAAGGCGGGATTTTAACTAAACAATTGCGCGAATTAGGTTTTGAAGGGAAAATATTTGCATCTGAAACTTATGGGACGCAGGAAGTATTGAATGATGCTGGGGATTCATCTGAAGGAATAATTTATGCCACTCCAAAATTCGATGATTCCTTGAGCGGTACAGCAGATTTCTTAAAAAGGTATAAAGAGAAATTTAAAAAG
>JACOZS010000054.1 GCA_016181215.1 Candidatus Woesearchaeota archaeon | reverse complement strand
TGGAACTTTTAATAATAACACTTGGAGGGATATCACCACAAAATACAATTGCTTCTGTAATAACCTTAGCTTTGTAGATACCATAGACAGGGCTAATTTCACAGTTAATTTGTTTGTACCGGCTGATACTGCCGCAGCAACGTATACAGATAGTTTGTTATCTTTTGTAGCTTCAAGTACAGTAGGAGCGCAACATGCCGGCGGAGACTGTGATGGTTTAGCGGATTCATAAGATTTATATAATAACCTTCTTTGTTTTTTGAACATGAGAAAAGAGGCAATCTTAGTAATTAAATCTTTTCTCGTAATCTTTGTGATTAAACCATTCTAGAATAATGCTCACTATTTTTACTTCATCACTTTCGATAGTGTAGACTAACCGCCAAGCACTAGGCAAATCGTATTTCCATAAGTTCGTGATGTTGTATTTTTGAACATACTCTTTTGGCCATAGCTTCTTAGGTACTTTTATGCCGCATGTAGGATTTTGTTTCAAATCATCAAGCGCCCTATTAATGAAGTTGTATAGTTGCTGATCCTCGAACTTCCCTTCTTTAAGATATTGGAATTGTTCTTTGAGTTTTTGTGTAATAAAAGCTACATGAATTTGTTTATTCATCGTACTATTAAGTCCTCTTTGATTAATCTTTTCATTCTTGCAGGATTAAAAGTCCAAATAACGCACCCCTTTTTATCAATAATTATTTTCCCTGATTGTTCTAGATAGTCTAAAATAACTTGAAATGTTTGATACATCATTTTTTTAGGAAGTTTCTTCCAGAGCTGATATTTGCCACATTCCTGACTATGTTTTTGGATAGTTTCCTCTACCATAAATACAGATTCTAATGTCGGACTATGCAAAATCGTTGTTTCAGCCATATTATATAAATATATATAAGAACTTCTATTTAAATCTTTCGCTTATCTTTATCTGAATTTGATAAGAGCAAGGTAAAACTGATTGATAATTCCTCAAAAATAGAAATTTGACTTAGAAAGAGATACTGGGCAGTTCATATATAATCTTTATGCCTTTACGCTAATTGAAGAGAAAGATGAAAAATATTACCTAAATTGGTAAATGAAAGTCCTAAAAGATGTTAAATGGAATAGATAATCAGACGCTAACTTTACAGTCCGATTCATAAGATTTATATAATAAACTTCTTTGTTTTTTGAACATGAGAAAAGAGGCAGTTTATCTTATATTTTTATTACTTTTGAGCAATATAGTATTAGCTGTAGGGATGAGTCCAGCCAAACTGGATGTTAACTTTGAACCATTTATGAAGAAAAGTTTTACTTTTTATGTCCATCATAATCAAAATTATGCTACAAATCTTACTTTTTATGTCGCTGGAGAACTTAATAAATATGTTAAACTTGACAAGAATTCTGTTTTGATGGATGGGCCTGGAGAAGCCCAACTTACAGTTAGTTTAATTTTACCTTCCAGCTTGGAAAAACCTGGAGAGAACGTTCTCAGAATCGGGGTAAGAGATAATCCTTTAATAGTACCTGAAGATGTTTTTTTAGCAACTGCCGGAGTTGAGGCGATTTTAACAGTGAATATTCCATATCCAGGGAAATATGCTGAAGCGAGACTGGAAACAAGCAATATAGAGATTAATGAAGTTGAAAATTTTAAGATTTATGTGAAGAACTTAGGAAGAGAGATAATTAGAGTTATTAGCGGAGAAGTTGTGGTTACTGATGAAAGTGAGAATGAAGTTGCCAGGATACCTGTGACGTATAGAGGTGGAATAGAATCCGGTGATGAGGCGTTTATACAAAGCAGATTTGATACTAAAGGACTGAAAATTGGCTCTTATAATGTTGCTGCAATATTGGATTATGACGGAAAGAAATTGACTGCAGAAAACCAATTTAGGATTGGAGATTTGGTTGTTGAGCTGACTAATTGGACGAGCGTTATCAAGAAAGGCGGCATCTACCCCATAGATTTATGGATTATGAACTTGTGGGGGAAACCAGTTGAGAATGTTTACGCAGAGGTTGTCATAAGCAGAAACGGGGAAATAGTGAGTTTGTTGAGATCTCCGAGCACTAATATTAAAGCTTTTGAGAATCAGAGGCTTAATGTTTATTGGGATACTAGAACTAAAGACGGGATTTATGACATGGAGGTTGTTTTGAAATATGCGGGAAAAATTAATACGAAAACTGTATCTATAGAGGTCAGGGGAACTGAAATAAATTTTAACCTTATTTTATTAGTTTTAATAATTATATTACTTGCTGCGAATGTAATATGGCTGACAAAAAGAAAAAGAAAGAAATAAATAAAACAAGAATAGTTTTAATAAGCTTATGTGCGGTTGCATTAATTAGTTCAATCGTGTTTATTTATTATCTGCTTAAAGTGGAGGATATTAGAATTATAAACTTTGATGTTAAAGTAGGGGATCATGGGGCTTTTAATCTTGATGCTGACAAGCTGCATTTTGGGATGATTACTCCAAACGGATATGGTTTTAGGGATATTTATGTTGCGAGCGATGAAGATGTAAAAGTAGTAGCTAAAACCATAGGACCAGACTTTATAGAATACGATAAAAATTATTTTGTGTTGAATGGCGGAGAAAAAGAGCTAATAAGAGTAACAGCTAGAGTGCCTGACGGGGCTGACTTCGGATTGTATACAGGTAAAATAGTAATTATCATTTTAGAGGTTAATAAATGAACAATAATTTAGCTGCTTTAATGACGGTCGTTTTTATAGTTATGACTCTGGTTGGTACATACACTTTAATTCATTATATAGACAGGTTTACTGTCAGCGGAGAAGCAGCTGCTGTGCAAGGCAAGGTAAACCTTACTATCAATGGTTATTGCGGTGATGGGGTTGTTTTGGCAATGGATAATGAGACTTGTGAATCTGTTAGTCTTAATGGTGAAACCTGCATTACACTTAAATTTGATTCTGGAACCTTGAAATGTGCTTCTGATTGCAGAAGTTTTGATACTTCTGGCTGTGTTGCTGCTGCTCCCACCGGTGCAGGAAGACCAGAGGTATCTGAAAGGCCGGCTAATATTACTATATTGGACAAGAGCCATGTTTATTCTATAATCGTGAACAAAGTTTATCCTACGTATATTGTATTTGGGGAAAATAAATATAGATTAAGTGTTGAAATTGAAGAGGACAGGGTAACCCTTACGATAAATCCTGGAGAATTTAGCATAGATTTTGTTAAAGGATTGGAATATGGGATAGACTTGGATCAAGATGGAAGTGATGATCTAGTGATGGTTTTAGACGAGGTTTTAACAAGACGAGCCGCATTTAGACTGTGGAGTATTGATCTTAGGAAACCAATCAGAGCAATCCCTAAAGTAGAGAAACCCACAGAAGAAAAAATTATTGTGAAACCTGAAGAGAAATATAAACTTGATAATAAATTGCTTTTAATATTTATACTAATTTTATTAATTACTGCGTTTATTTATAGGAGAAGAAAACGCTAGATTTTAAGGGAAACAACTTTTGAAACCCCGTTTTCCTGCATTGCCACGCCATAAATGTATTCTGCTTCTGAGATTAGGGCGTCATTGTGGGATATTAAAATATACTGGGCGTTTGCTGAATATTTTTTTATTAGTTTCGAAAGCAGATCAGAATTACTCTTGTCTAGGGCGGCATCTACTTCATCTAACAAGTAAAATGAAGCCGGCTGGTATTCTTGAATAGCAAATATTAAAGCCAGGGCAGTCAATGTTTTTTCTCCTCCCGACAGAGAGCGGATATCCAGATATTTTCCAGAGCCAAGTTTTACCTTAATATCAACTCCTGCTTCGAATGGATTTTCTTTGTTTTCAATTTCAAGATGAGCTTCACCCTTTGCGGTTAGTTGCACGAATATATTCCTGAAATTTTCCGCAACAACCTTGAAGGTTTTCATGAATGAACCTTTCTTTTTTGTTTCTATTTCCTGCATCATCTGCAGTACGGAATCCTTTTCCTGCCTTAACTGATCAACTTTTTCCAATATGGATTTATACTCTTTTTCCACATTTTCATAGATTTCAAGAGCGCGAAGATTAACGTTACCCAAGCTAGACATCAAATGCTCGAATTTTTTTATTTCTACTTTAAGTTCTTCCGGCGGAATATTTCTTCTGAGCGGTTCTCCCTTAAATTCTTCAAATTCCTGCTGTAACGCTTCTAATTCAGCGATTATCTTCGCACGAGAAATTGAGATATCGTTTATTTTGGTTTCAATATCTTTTATTTTTATATTCTCTGAGGTTACATTTGTTTCTAACTTTTGCAGTTCTTCATTTACCTTATTGCGTTTTTCGAACAAACCCTTGTAATCTTTTTGGAATTTCTGTTCCTTGGATTCCTCTTCTTTCAGGTCTTTTGACTGTTTAGATATTTTATCTTCCAGTTCTTTGAATTCTAATCTGAATTCTCCAAGTTCTTTTTCCTGCTGTTTTATGATCTGCATGGTCTTTTCCAATTCCGGGTTGTAAATATTTGAGACTTGAAGTTCTATGTTTTTGATTTCTGTTGTCAGCTGCACAATCTTTTCACGCGTGAGCTGTTTTCTGCTTTCTAACTTTTGCAGTTCGTTGGCTATATTTGGGTTAGAAAGATCTTTTGAAGAAGAGCGCAGTTTTGATCTTGATTTCTTTAGGTTTTCCAGTTCATCAAGAGAGTTTTTTATTTTTTTATCAATTTCTTCCAGGTCCTGGTAAATGCGGTCTTTTTGGAGCTTTTCTATCTGCTTTTCCGAGTTTTCTACATCTAAAATATCAGCAGTTTTACTGATCTTCATTGCTTCAGATTCGAGCTCTGCTTTTTTGCGTCTTATATCCTGTATGAATCCTTCGTTTTCATTACGCTTGTTTTCAAGAACCGATATGAGTTTTTTTATATCATTAAGCTCAATTTCTAATTTTGAGACGTTTTCTTCCAGACCTTTTTCGCTGAATCCCAGGCCTCTTGATCTAGAACGGTAACCTCCTATTATGGCTCCAGAGGTTTCAAATAAATCTCCTTCTATGGTAACCATGCGTACCTTACCAACACCAATTCTTCTTGCTGTTTCAACGTTTTCCACTACAAGAGTTCCACCAAATACGAAAGAAAAAACATTTTTGAATTTTTGATTAAATTCTATCAAATCTATGGCGCGTCCATGCACGTCTTTGTTAGATATATTTGGTTCTTCCCTTGATTTAATTTTATTTAGTGGTAAAAATAAAGCAGTTCCAAATTTATTATGCTTTAATAGCTTTATACATTCTGAGGCAATCCCTTCATCTTCAACTACGATTCCTTTTAACCTTGCTCCGGCAGCAACTTCCAAAGCCAGGGCATATTTTGGATCCACCTTACCCAACTGTGAGACAAGCCCATAAACCCCGTTTATTTTAGAGTTCAGAACCTTATTTATTGATATATCCAGGGAGGCCATTTCTCTAATTGAAAGATGTTTGGCTTGTAACTTTGTTAGATCGTCATTCTTAGAGGAGAATTCCTTTCTTGAGTTAGAGAGTTGGATTACAATTGAGGAATTTTCATTCAGTAGTTTTTGCAATTCTGAATTATGTTTTTCCAAATCTTTATTAACCTGTTTTATGTTGGTGGATCTTTCAAGTTCATGGCCTTTTTTTAAATTTTCCTGCAGGGCGTTTATTTGAGATTCAATCAGGAATTTTCTCTGCATTAGAACCTGCTTTTGATCAAGCAGCTTCCTGTATTCCTGTTCATTTTTATCAATATCCTGGTCAAGTTTTGTGAATTCTGTAGCGGAGAATATGTTGTGATTTCTCTTGAATTTGTCCAGTTTTTCCATAACCGATTTTTCTTCCTGTTCCAAGGCTAATATTTCAGAGGATAATTCTTTTTTGCTTTTTTCTAAATCATTAATTGTATTTTTAGTATCATTTAAAGCAGAATTAAGTTGTTTTATTCTTTCCTGGAGCTTGTTTATTTCGTTCTTTGCAGTATTAGATCGTTCAGTGTTCTTTATGAATTCTGTTTTTAAGGCATCTAATCTGCGCTGGAGAGATACTGACTCCACTTCTGATTTCTGCTCTATATCTTTAGTTATGGAATCAAGCTCAGCTTTTCTGGATTCGATTTTTGATTGTATTTCTTTTAATTTGCTGCTGATGCGTTCCAATTCAGAGTTGTTGTTTTTTAACCGAGAATCTAAGTCGGCTCTTTTTGTTTCGCGTTCTTTGATTTGCAGATGCAGGTTTGTGGCTTTGTTGGAGCGTATGTCCTTTTCCAGTTCTCGGTATTTAAGGGCATGATCACGATCCTTTTTTAGTTCACGCATGTAGGTTTCGCGCTCTTTGAGTATTATTTCTGTTTCGGAGAGCTTTTTCTCCACTAGAGCGAGTTCATTCAAGGCC
>JACOZS010000053.1 GCA_016181215.1 Candidatus Woesearchaeota archaeon | reverse complement strand
TCTTCTCTTACGTAAAATCCTCGTTTTCCATCTTGGTTAAATATGGGCAATCCTAGTTCATCTTGCTCGTCAAAGCGCCCTGCAGTATTTAGTCTTTTATCATGTATTAACTGCGCTCCATCTCTAAGTTTGAAGAGTAAACCGTATGGCGAATCGCCACTTGGTTCTAGGTCCAGGTCTCTCAGGTTTACCATAACAGGTAACTTAAAACCTCTAGCCTTAACCTGTCTTGCTAAATTTTTGGCCAGTAAATTATTAGGGTTGTAAGAATCTCCTTTTGTTCTTAAAACTAAGGTAGGATCAACGTAATGTCTATCTCTTATGGGCAAATGTTCCGGATTAGTTCTTACTATTCTTGCGCTATCTGCTAATGTTGCTGTCCACAAACCATCTTCTCTAAGAACTTCGTTTGCTAGAACACAAACAAAAGGATTAGAACCGGTCATAACTCCGTCTTCATACTTAGTAACAGATAAAGGATTTGCATTGCCATATTTTCTGGCAGCGAATTCTTTGCATTGAGAGAATACATGTTCCCCATAGCTGCCCGTAACAAAATCCGCAGTATGTACTACACTAGGTTTTTCTAGTAATGGTGTGCCTTTAAACTCTGGTTTAGTTGCTGTTTTCATAGTATTTTTGAGAAATCTATAGTATATAAACCTTTCGGTTAGTTACTACTATAAAGTTAACCTAAATAAGACGGCGGTTGCTGTACGTTTCCCTGCTTGGCTGATTTGATCCATGCTTCTTCTATTTCACGATATCGCTTAACATCCTCTTCCCTCAAGGAAGGTTTGGTTCTTTCCAACGCTTTTTTGAAATGCTTCATTGAAACCTGCTTGGCATTTATGTCTTCGCGCAGAGCGATTAATCCGGCTTCCCTACATATGGCTTCTATGTCAGCGCCAACACAGCCTTCAGCCAGTTTTGCCAACTCTTCGTGATGAACGTCTGGCGCAAGGGGCATATCTTTTGTGTGAATCCTAAATATGTTCAGTCTTGCCTTTTTATCTGGTATTGGGGTGTAGATTATTTTATCAAATCTTCCGGGTCTTAGTAAAGCTGCGTCCAACATATCTGGCCTGTTTGTAGCAGCAATTACAACAACGTCATGTAAGTCTTGTAAACCGTCCATTTCTGTTAGCAGCTGGTTAACTACTCTTTCTGTTGCTCTTGATCCTGCATCAATACCACGTTTAGATGCGATTGCGTCTATTTCATCAAAGAAAATTATGCATGGTGCTGCCTGTCTTGCTTTTTCGAAAATCTTACGGACTCCCTTTTCGCTGTTATGCGCGAGTATCCCACCAAAACCAGCTACAAAATTTTGATCTCCAGGAACTGATATATCATAAACATATTTTTCAGGAGGGAGGATTTTTATTTCTTTAACTAAATCAAAGAATATATCCCCTTCTACTAGGTCCCAGTATTCTTTATATTTAGTTTTATCTCTGTCAGCATAAATTAATATCTGTTTCAGGTATTCCTTACCTATTGATTCGTTTGCACTATAGGTCTTATTATGACCTGATGCTAATTCATATAATTCCCCGGATAAAGGTATTAAATCTGATCTTGCCCAACCCCTAGAATCTATATACTTTTGAATTCTATCGTTTCTTTCTTTGTCTATAAATCCTATATCTATAAATCTTTCAAATTTTTTAATCCCAAGTAGGCTTATTCGGTGAGTAGTACTTCCGGTTCTTTCTGATTTTTCATACTGTGTAGCAACTATTCCGAAATCTAATAGCAAATACATTAAATCGTTTGCTAGTTCTTTACTTACTGTTCCTGCTTCTATGTGGAATTTTCCCCCTTCTGTGGGCCAGATGGAACCGTCTCCACTAAAATACCCCCTTAATAAATTAGCTTTACTTTCTTTATCCAAAATGTAAGCCAGCGGCGGTAATCTCTTGTTTTCTGATCCTTCGACCAACCCAAATACTTTTTTGAAGGTTTTCTGTAAAAATAGCGAATTAATTGTTATGCAAGTCTCCATTTCCGATGTACTAAATCCATGCTTAGCACAGATTCTTCTTATATCTTCCCTAATTTCTTTATTCTGATTATGAATTCTTATTGTATGGCCGTTAAAGTCTCCTTCCGCCACCCATATCCCAATTAATCTCCATAAATCTTTATTTACCTTAAAAATCGTTGGATAATCGTGTATGCTTCCCTTCAATTTGATTCTTATCTCGTTGAAGTCTATTGCCAATTTAGCTTCTTTTATTAAGGTATCAAATGTTACTATTTCTATTGGCAGATTCTTGCTTAGTATATCAGCTAAATATTTTTTTGATATTTTTAATATCCCTGCAGTCTTATCTACATCAAGTACCTTCAATGCTCTTTTTAAATACTCTTTAATGCCGCTTACAAAGACCCCTTTATCGTTCTTAAAGTGCTCATATAGATTAATCTGTTTGATATTCTCCCTTGGTAGGTTTAAGTTTCTTGGTATTGCAATATAACTTTCTCCGGGAATCAGGTGGCTTGCTGGAATATCTGTAAGTTTTCCGTTTACAAAAGAGAATAATGAGTGGTAGTCAGTGACCTTTATTTTTCTTCCTGTTCTTGTTGTTACTTCCAGTAGATTTCCAGTTAGTTTGTGTTTAATGAAATCATCAATCTTAGTAAATCTGATTCTCTTATCCTTATCGAATGCCATAACTTCTATATCCAATCTCTTTTCGACAATATCCCCAATTTTCATTCTTTTTACTATTCCATTTTCTTTTACGATTAGTTCTTCATTGTAAGGCAGGCTTTCTCCGACCCACATACTTATAAGTTCCGGACCCTTAACTGATATGAAGTTTGATTCTGACTCTGTTGCAACTGCTTTTGCTACAAGAGTTTTTCCGGTTCCCGGCGGACCATATAATAAAATTCCACGTGTTGGCCTTATTCCAAGACGTTCGAACACTTGTGGATTCTTTAATGGCCATTCTACTGCTTCTGCTAATTCTTGTTTTATTTCGTCTAATCCGCCTATTTCATCCCAATGGATGTTTGGACTTTCGATTAGAACTTCGCGCAGAGCTGAAGGTCTTACTATTTTGAGTGCATCTTGGAAATCTTTTTTAGTAACTACTAGTTTTGACAGGAATTCTTCTGATAATTTTTCGTCTTTTAATTTCAGTCCTGGCAAAGCTTTCCTTAATACGCACATTGCTGATTCTTTGCATAATGCTTGTAAATCTGCCCCTACAAATCCGTGGGTTATGGATGCAAATTCATCAAGTTTAACATCTTTAGCAAGGGGCATATTTCTTGAATGAATTTTAAGTACATTAAGACGGCCTTCTTTATTTGGCACACCAATCTGAATTTCACGATCAAATCTTCCCGGTCTTCTTAGTGCTGGATCTATTGAATTTGGCCTGTTTGTAGCACCGATTACAATTACCCTTCCCCTGGATTTCATTCCATCCATTGTAGCCAAAAGCTGAGCAACCATTCTTCTTTCCACTTCACCATAAGTTTCTTCACGTTTTGGGGCTACTGAATCTATTTCATCAAAGAATATGATAGAAGGCGCGTTTTTTTCTGCTTCTTCAAAAATATCACGAATTCTTTTTTCGGAATCCCCATAATACCGAGAGTTGTGGAGTAATACTAGAGGTGATCCTGCAAAGAAATTTGAATATTTAGACATGGATAAATCGTATAGTAATTTGGGGCCTTTTTGTTCTATTTTTGTTATCCTATCCCATTTTAAATCCGAATATGCTATTCTTTTTAATTTCTTTAAGTGTTCGCTAATTTTCTTTACTTTTTGTTTTGATAACAGGGTTTTCTTTTTTTGGAAGTTCTCTTCGAATATGGAAACTAGTCTTTTGGCATTTCTAAATGTTAATGGGAATCTTCCCGAGATTATTGGTTCAAAATTTACTTCAGGAATATCTTTATTGTACTTTAGACCTATATATGTTTTTAATTTATATAATAATGATGATATGTTTGGAATTAATTCGCACGAACCATCTTTTATTCTTGATTCTAACCATCTATCAAATACTTCTTTCTTAAACTCCAATTTTAATAGATTAAAAAATTTCTCTTTGCCCTCACGATCTAATACTCTTAAAGTATACAATAGATTGCCCATCCCTGTTTTATAAAGCGATATTTTAGATATTATGCCCAAGTACAGCAATAATATTTGAATATCTTTAACAAATTCTTTATTTGCTGAGTATATTGCTGGCGTAGGGTACTTTTGCTTTATCCAACCCTGGCAACCATCCCCATAGTAATACCCTCTGATGAAGCCAGCTATAGTCTCTTTATTGCATTTAAATAACCAGTTAGGAAGTTTTGCGTCCTTGGGTTTTTTATGTCTTGGTAGGCCGAACCCTTTTGTAAGCATTTCTGCAAGTATGGTTGAATAAACTGTAGTTTTCCCCTGTCTGCCATATTTAATAGTTATTCTAGAATCCTCAAATCCAAATATCTCTTTAAAGAATAATTTGTAATAGTCTAAGAGCTTTGAATCCTCTCCTGTAACTGAAACTTCATCAAATCCTATGTAGCCTTCGCTGTACATTAATCCGATAAATTCTGCAAACTTGGGTGTTATTCCAAATATTGGTTTAATAAATTTTGCCCTGGCTATATTTGATTTTAGTGTTGCGTGTTTAATTCCGGTTATTTCCCGGATGTTTTTAATATCTTTAAGTTTCTTTTCTTTATTGCCTATTTTTACAAAAGTGTTTTCCTGATCTAAGTTTTTCCACCACTCTACTTCCGGATTTTCCTTATTTGGCTTAATGTTAGATGCTGTCGCAACATAGCTACCAACTTTTAGATCTTTTGCCGGTATCCATTTTAGATTTCCTTCGGAATCTAGGATAGCAAATGGGTGGCTCCTTGATACTTGTAAATCTGTTCCTTTCTTAGTTTGTACTCTCAAGGTTTGGTCTTTTTTTACTCTTGTTAATGATTTTATCGTGTCTGGAACGATTTCAAAATTTTCATTTAAAGAAAAGACTTTTATTGGTGCTTTTGGAACTATTATTTCTTTTTCGTCATTCTTTACTACAATTTCACTATTTTTGTAAGCTTCATTGAATAGATTTTCTATTTTTTCACGGCCGTTTGGATTAGTTAAGAGCTCTGTTTCTCCTGATACGCATGTTAATTCCGGGCCGTTTACTAGAATGAAATTAGCTTCACATTCGTTTGCTACGGCTTTGGCCAGTAAGGTTTTTCCTGTTCCCGGCGGACCGTGTAATAAAACTCCTTTTGGGGGTTCGATGCCCAAGCGTTCGAATAATTCCGGGTGTTTTAGCGGAAGTTCAACCATTTCCCTAATTTTTTTAAGTTCTTCGTCCAATCCGCCTATATCTTCATAAGTAACATCTGGAACGCGCTCTTCTGAAACTTCTATTGCTTTTGAAGAAACTTTTATTGCGGTGTTTTCTGTGATTATGACTGGCTGCTTTGGATTTGTATCTGCAACTATAAATTTCAATCCTGATAAACCAAAAGTGCCAAGATAACCTTCTTCAAAAACGTTAAATATTTCTTCGAATGGAGATCCAGAGAATGATTTTTGTCTTCTGCGCGCTCCTCCAAGGGCAACTATGTCTCCTTTTACAACTGCACGTCCGAATAGACCTCGTTTGAAGATTGACGGGTCTGCCTGGATCATAACCCCCTGCTGGGCCGGAGCAATTGTAAGATGCTTGGCTTCTTTTACATCTGCTTTTCTTACAACAATATATTCTCCTATGCCGGTTTTAGCATTTCTTCTTAAGATGCCATCCATTCTTATTATGTCCTGTCCTATATCAGAAGGATACGCGCGATCAGCAATGCCCACTGTTTTTCTGCCACCTTCGATTTCGATTATGTCTCCTGGCCTGATATCTAAAGAACGCATTGTCTGAGTATCAACTCTAACTATGCCCTTGTACGCTTCTTCCTGCAGAGCTTCCATCACTTTTAATTTGACTTCTTTTGATGCCATGTTTTGCTCCTGAATTATTTAATTAATAAACCTTTCTTTTGTTTTGAAAAGAAGATTGTTAGTCTGTCTGGATCTTCCAAGGACAATCTTATGATTTCGTTCATGCGTTTTTGCATTTCTTTTTCAAATTCTATTATTTCTCTCGGGATTGAAATGGTATAAGAGTTTCCTACTAATCTTAGTTTAACTTCATAGGTTTTGTTTCTTAGTCTCTGAAAGTTTTCATATTCTTCCTGATCTGATGGATGATACCATGTTTTTTCACAGGATTGACACTGCCACGCCCTTAGATTAAATCCGCTTCTGCTAATTATCAGTTTCTTTGTTTTTCTATCACAATCTTCGCATACTAAAACAGTGTCGAATATGTCTGGCATTTTGTATACACTCTTTTGTGTATACTTACTTGTATATAAATATTTCGGTAGGTAAG
>JACOZS010000052.1 GCA_016181215.1 Candidatus Woesearchaeota archaeon | reverse complement strand
TGCAGCCAGCCTTTCAATATAGACAGGAATAATGACGGAGAGGCGGATTTCATAGAAGATGCGCAAGGGAATAAAAAGAATATTAATTATTATTGTGATATCTCTACAGGACAATCCTTGAGCACTAAAGAAGTTTATGATAATCTGGGGCAAAACTGTGATTTAGGAACGTTTTCTTTTGCAGACGAAAAGAAGAAGATAAACTTCATGAATCCTGGAACTGGCGGTGTAACAGAGAAAGAGGTTAATAAGGGAGCTCCAATAACCTGTACTGGATCCGGAACAAGCAGTTAATATCTAATCTTCTTAATAAAAGTACATTTTTTAAAACTTTTTATTCTATATCGTTTATGGTGCCCTTGGAGGATATTGCCCTTGGCGGCAGAGAATCAGAAAAAAATGTATCTGATGCTCTTAGCGAAGTATCCTTTGGCTCTTCTTCTGAGGATAAACAGGAATTAAAAAAGTATTTTAAGCGCCTAAATGCCATAGCTTCTTCTGCTAGATATGTTGGATATCTCACCACATTATTAACTTCGTGGTATTTTAATCTTGAGTTCTACCAGAGGTTTGAACGATATAGCATGGCTCATCACAGGATGGATACTGAACCTAATTTTATCACATTTATTTCGATGCCGGATGAAGGAACCATAATACGAAGCCATATAATCTATCCCATGTTAATCGGACTTTGTACTGCTCTTGGTTCAGATTTATCTTTAAGATTATCCCTATTAAAAAAATTGGATTTCCGAACCACTTTTAAAATGTATAAGAGCGCATTTCAAACTAAAGAGGATCTAAGTAAAGCGATATTAGAGCACGCGGCTGTTCAAGATCCACTATTAAAAACATTATTTTTAGCTGAATTTGAAATCTTAAATGATAGAGCAGATCTGGCCTTTGAAAAAATGAAGAATGTTCTTGAGGTTGCCGAGAATTTTAAAATACAAAGGTCTCTTGGTTCTCTTTTAGTAACAACCCATTATTGGATAGATTACCGAATTGATCGTCTGATTTCAAATCTTTTTCCAGCAACTAGAAAGCTTACTAATATCGTTAGTGGTGAATATCCTGCTTTGTTTTTTTTAGGGCTTGGCGCAAAAAGATATGCTGCCGATGCTTTGAAGTTTGTTGGGAAAAAGGGATTGGAACATAAAATTTTAGAAGCTTATGGGCGGCATATAATGGGTTATGACAGCACACGCGAATGGAGCTCGGTTTTGAGCATGATAGATCCCAGAAAATTTAGAAAAGTTGCTAATTCTACTTATGAGGTTTTGGAGTATCCTGCCAGCAACTTTAGAGATTTGCTTATATTTAAGAAAGGAGCGAAAAACGAAATAAAAAGAGGATATTTAGAAAATCTTTTTTTGGAAGATTCGTTAAAGAAGGAATCAGCAAGATTAAAAAATGACGATATGCCCCCATTTAAGACTGCAAGAAGTATAATCTGTTTAGATTATAATGGTGAGAGATATCACATAAACAAAAGACAGCCCGGATTAAGCTTGGATCAGTACGGGTCTTTATCTCTGGAACAAACTAATCTTGCTTTAGATGGATTGGCGGCGATACATTCCGTTGGGAACTCTCCAGCAAAAAAGAATAATAAAGATGATTTAAAGCTTTCCAGGTATGATTATAATTTTGAGTTAGAACGAAGATTACTTAAAAGAAATCCTCGCTTGGACAAGAAATTTATCTTAGATAGACTAAACAAACTGGCTATAACTGAATTAATGCAATCCGAGGAGGAGGCACTTTGCTTGAATCATGGGGATCCTTATCTGTCTAATTGCATATCCAATGGGGTTTGGATTGATACCAGACTATGTTTCAGGAATCCTCTTCTTGATGTTGCCGGAGTTTTAGAAGATCCAAGAATTAATGGAAATTGTTTACCTGCCTGGGCTGATAGTTTTAAGAGATACTCTGGTCGCGAAATTAAAACGGACATTTTTGAATTAGCAGCCTTTTTCAATAATCTTTGTCAGTTAGGCAGTAAAACACATCAAAAAAATCATGAAGAGGCTAAATTTTATCTTGGGAAAGTCTTGGATCAAGATTCTAAACTGCAGATTGGCATAAGGGATGAGATTTACATGGCCTTTGGTTCTGGATAAGCATTGAATTAGAAGAAAACAAAAACAATATAAACTTACTATAGCTTATTTAGATTATGGGAAAAAGGGGAGATATTCAACTAAGTTTGGGCAGCTTAATAGTTATTGTCCTATCCACTTTTGTGGTTATTCTTGTGATCTCTTTGATTGTTGGACTAACAAACCTAGATAAGATTAAAGAAGATAACAGCAGACAGAATATGTATTCTTTAGTTGCGGCATTAGATAGAAGAGGAGTTGACGACGTTGAATTCTGGAAAGGGATTATGGCTCATCCGTATTATGTTTCGAACCATCATATAATTGTTGGTTTTAATAAAGATGAAAATAAGGTTTATGATGTTTGCGGAGAGGAAAGCGTGACCAAACCGCTGTTATGCGAAGGAGATTCATGTTTATGTTTGTACGCTGAAACAGGAGATAGTTGGTATACCCCATGGGGAGATGATTCTGATTTTGACAGCGATTCTTCCGGCGGAGATTTAGTTGATTGCAGGAGATTAAAAGATGTGGATTTTATTTTTACTTTGAATTATTCTGATGATGAGACCAGAGAAAACCATAAAGTCAGTAAAGCGATATCTCAAAATATGGTTGGCAAGAGTTATGTTTTAAACAATGAGCATTACACAGAAAAATACTCAAACTTATTTATTTATGGGCAATGCGAGGACTACTGGAATGATAAAGATTTTAATACGCAGGGGTTATATGTTGAAAAAATTATGGATAAAGGCAAAGTTTATGTTTTTATTGCTGGAATTAGTTCTATCTTAGAAACTAGATTTGAAAAACTAACAAATGAGGTTGCGGATAGAATTGAAAAAAAGAAAGTTGCAGCAGTATCTAGTTAGCAGCAAACCTGCTGAAGGAAAGGCAGAGAAACTTTTTTGAGGAAAAAATGGTCAGCAAAATCTGGAGAAAGGGGTCGGTACCTTATGGTTTATTAGTTACATTCTACCTGGTACTTAGCGTGTTATTGGCAATAATTCTATTTAGCAGAGCAAACAGCGAGATTTATGGAGAAGCTTTTAAACAGAGAGTAGATAACATAAATCTTAGACTGATTCTAAATCAGATTCCTTCCTCTGGATACACTAAGATTACTTATCCGGCTAGTAATTTTTCGTATAATTTGGATAATGGTGAAGGTAAGATATACATCTTAGATGGAAAGCATGTTTTTGGATATTATGGCAAAGATGAAGAGGCTTTAATATTATTGGATGAGGTTGGAAATAATCTGGTTTTGGAGGGAAGAAATGGCTGATTACCTGCCTATTGGAGAGGTGATTATGTGGCCCTTAAGAATAGCAATTGTTGCCGCGATCTTTGGCGGGTTTTATTTGGTTGAGGCAAAAGCTCTTAGTTCGTTAGAGGATATTTATTATGAAGAAGCAAACCAGCTTAGCTCAAGGTTTTTGTATAATTCTAACTGCCTGATGAAATCAGGCCGTGTTGGGAAAGAGTATTATTCCCATAATATTATAGATCCTAATAAACTAGAGGCAGATCATTTGTTAACGTGCAACAGCAGGAAAGGATTTTCGGCTGGACTGATTTTGGAATATGGCAATCATAGGAAGGAGACTGTTGTTGAGACTCAGGCAGGGGATTTTAGGATAGATTCCGATTCCTGTTTTGACAACGAAAGATTCTTCTGCGTTTTCAACAAGCATTATGTTTTAGTATATGATAATGGAATATTAGTACCAGGTTATTTAAGCATAAACGGGGTGTTAAGAAAAAATGTTTAAACGAGGTTTTGGGGATGTGGGGCAGTTAGTTTTTGCGATATTTCTGCTCTTTATAACTTATGGGTTTGTTTTTTTATTAGTGCCATGGCTTGCTGAGGTGGCTACTGAAAGATTTACTATGGCTCAAACAAATGTCGGAGAGGTTTTTTCATTGGACGGGTTGTTGAATACAGAGGTTGAGGTTGATAATGAAAGGATACTTATCTCAGAATTGATTTACAAAGCCGATATTGATGATACTTATACAGTTGTTTTAGAGAGGGAAATCAAAAAAATACTGGATGGATTTGATTTCACTTTTGATAACTGGGCTGATTACGATGGCAATTCCAAAAAAATGGCAAATGTGTTTGTTGCTGGATATGCTGTTGCAGTTTATTCTGGAAATAAATTGACTGCTGCTATTGAAGGAGAAAATTTTTATAAAGAATACTGCGTGGACAAATGCAGAACTGTAGCGTCCTATGAATTGTACCCTGACTTAAAAATGAGCCTTTACAAGAGCATGGTGGAAGCATGAATAAAAAAGGATTCTTTTTTGATACCTTTGTGGTATTGATCGGAGCAGCGGCGATATTATACCTGCTGTACGGATTATTCTTTTTGGATTCGGAATACAGGGAACGAGAGATTGGCGGAACTATTTCTGATATAAAAAAAGTTTATGACGAGAGCAATAATGTTTTGACTGAAAATAAACAGATCATGCGGATAAGTTTTAAAGAAGCGTTAAAAATGTTAGGCGAGAACGGCGGATTTATTAGCGGAGATTGTGAACTTTATTCAGGCAGAGCGAGTCTTTATTCCAGAAAAGAGTGTGTTATTGGGAAAGAGAAAGCGATCAAGAATTTCTTACATTATTTTAAAGAAGATTTTAGTAGCAGATTGGATCTGAAGGATGCTTCTTATGAATTTGATGCGGAATTCGTTGGTGGTAAGCTAATTTTGACTGGAGATCCAGGAAATCAGACTAGGTTTAAAAAAAATAATGTTGAATATGAGAGATACTTGTATTTAGAAGATGAGTTTGATTATACCTTTGACGGGTATTCAATACTGGCTGAATTTATTAATGATCAAGAGTTTTTGACCTGCTTGGCTAATTTTAATGTTTTAACGTCAGAAAATGGTCCGGAGGAATGTTTAAAAGATGGGAAGAATCAAAATATTGATATTTCAACTGAAGAGGGAGTTTTTATGTTTAAAACAACAGACAAAAGTATATATGGCGATGTGGATATTCTCTTTGCGTTAGATTTAAATAACCTGAAAAACTGAAGGAGAATATTCTAGGAAAAGGGGTTGTTAAAATATGATGGGATATACGTATGAAGATATAATAAAGAAGATAATTGATGAAAAAGGGCTGAAGAAAGAAGAGGTTGAAGTTAAGGTTAAAGAGAAATTAAACAAATTTTCTGATTTGATAAGCAGGGATGGGGCTGCGCATATTGTTGCAAATGAATTAGGGGTTAAACTGTTTGAAAACATAGGCGAGAGAAATCTAAAGATAAATAAGATAATTCCCGGGATGAGATCTGTAAATGTGGCTGGAAAAGTGACAAACGTTTTTGGTGTCAGAGAGTATAAGACAGAAAAACATCAGGGAAAAGTCGGGAACTTCTTGATGGGGGATGAAACTGGAATAATAAAAGTTGTTTTTTGGGATACCAGTCATATCAAACTGTTAGAGGAAGGCGAGATTAAACAAGATGCAATTATCCGAATAAAAAGCGGCTACGTTAAGGAAGGGCTTAATGGTTATAAAGAGATCCATCTTGGGAACAGAGGATCAGTTGACCTAAATCCTAAAGATGTTAAGATAGAACAGGTTGGTTATCAAGTTAAAGATGCAGGAAAAAAGAACATAGAACTCTTACAGGCGAATGATTTTGCCATGTTATGTGGGACGGTTGTTCAGGTTTTTGAACCCAGATATTTTGAAATTTGCAGCGAATGTGAAAAAAGAGTTAAACTGGTTGGGGATAAATTTAATTGTGATACGCATGGAACTGTGAATGAGAAAAAGATTCCTGTTATGAATTTTGTTTTTGATGATGGGACTGACAGCATCAGGGTGGTGGCTTTTAGAGATGCGGCTGATAAATTATTAAACGGGTATTCTAAAGAAAATTTTGAGCAGACAAAAAATGAGATTGTTGGAAAACAATTAAGAATTAATGGTGTTGTAAAGAAGAATGATATGTTTGACAGACTTGAGTTTAACGCAAAGAACATAGAAGAGATAACACCGGATGAGCTGATAAAAGAATTTGGAAGGGACTTATGAAATGTCCAAAATGCGGATCTCCTAATGTAAGGGCTGAATATCCTCCCAAGAATGTTCCTGTGACTTTCTTGAAACCAAACAGGTATTTATGCTTAAAATGCAATTACAAGGATAAATCTGGTTTGTTCGAGTAATGTTTATATATTTGAAGGTCTTCTTGAAATAGGGTTATTTTAGAGATGAGAAGAATACTGCTTTTAGTTTTGATGTTGGTATTACTGACTACTTTAGTTAGCGCTTATCATACTAATTATAATTACAGGGTTTATGGCTCTGGTTATGACGTCAGGATGAGCGGGCAGATTCCCAGTAAT
>JACOZS010000051.1 GCA_016181215.1 Candidatus Woesearchaeota archaeon | reverse complement strand
TGCTCTTCCAAATCTGTATCTTGTTTGGCTTTTTCGTGGAACTTTGTGTATAATTCAAGCAGATGTGTTATTGGGTTCTTATTTAATTTTTTAGGACTGCCCCATTGTTTATAGGCATAGATTAGATTTCCAAACTGAGTGCCCCAGTCTCCAAGATGGTTTATTCTTATTGTTTTATAACCGTTGAATCTAAGTATTCTGTTTAAAGACTCTCCAATTATTGTGCTTCTTAGATGGCCTATTGAGAATGGTTTTGCGATGTTTGGGGATGACATTTCAACGATTATTTTTTTTCCTTTCCCCAGATTAGAAGAACCGTATTTATCTTTTAATTTTAATATTAATGTCAAGGTTTCTTTTGCAAGAAATTCTTTTTTTATAAAGAAATTTAAGTATGGACCTTTGAATTCTATTTTTTCAATAAAATCCGCCTTAATTTTTGAACTTAAATCAGATGCTATGAGATTCGGAGATTTTTTTAAAGCTTTAGCAAGCGTGAAACAAGGCAGAGCATAATCTCCTAAAGACGGATCCGGGGGAACTTCAAGTAAATCATGAACATCAATCTTAACGAATTTCTTGACTAATTTAGAAATCTCTTTTTTGAATTCCATAAAAAAGAAAAGAAAGTGGGATTTAAAAAGGTTATCTTGCCTTATCAGCAGATTCCAGCCCTTTCCAGGTTGAATTAAAAATTTCTTCCATTGCTGACGCAAAGTACGGAGTATTAATCCATATGCCTACGTCGTAGCTTGGATGAACTTCCTCATCGTTCAGTGCCATTAACAGCAGCTCTTTGCCGTCAACTATGACAAACCTGGCATTGAGGTTTTTAGCATGCCTAACCTCTGCAATTCTTCCAATATCCTGGGTAATGGATGAATTTTCTTTGGTTACTGGGGCTGCTATTTTAATTTTGACTCCTTTTTTCTTTAACCTTTCCAACTCTGGCCTTAATGCTTCCACCTTTCTTAACAGGCCCTTTGAGGTTGTTACTATAGTTACTGATTTGGTAGCCCCTTTAATCATAGTCTCAAGATGCGTGTATAAGTTATGTCTTCCTCTTATGGCTCCAGATAAATCTGCCGGCTCTACAAATTCAACTCCCTGGGTATGCAGAGTATTTAATTCATTAAGAACATCCGCTCCTTTTAATTCCTCAAGTTTTTTAACCCGAACTTGGGCATCCTTCATTACAAGCTTCTTTACGCGCTCTACAACTTCTGAAGGATCTACAGCTAGGTATTTTATTGGCTTTCCAAGCTTCATAACAACATAGCCTTTTTTCTCCAAAGATTCCAGGACGTCATAGGCTCTTGACCTTGGGACATTTCCTATATCTGATAATTCGCCTGCGGTAGAAATACCCCGAGAAAGCAAGGCAGTCCATATCCTTGCTTCGTATAAATTAAGACCAAAAAACTGTCTAAGTTTAGCTAAAAAGTCATCTTTAACTATCATTTAAAACCCTCCTCTTTCACCTTCTTTTTTCCAATCGCCTAAGGAACTCTATGTTTTTATCACTGTGCATAGGCATAAACTCTAATTTGAAGTATAATTACTCATATATAAAGATTACTATGTTAGAGTGAGTGTATGCTATAACCAAATTTTAGTTTTGAGCGCTGTAAATATTTTCTAACTCTGATAGAGTATTAGAATCTTTAATTGACTTGTCGCTTCTTATTCTGATAAATCTTGGAAAGCGAAGTGCATAACCACTAGAATATGTAGGGGATTTTTGAATCTCTTCATAACCAACCTCTATCACTATTTTTGGTTTTAGTTTAACCTTTCTTCCAGCTTCTTGAATTATTAATGGTTTTAGTTTTTTTGTCATTTCATCATAAGTTGTGCCTTTTGTTGATTTTTCTTTTACGCCTGTGCTGACCATACCACATTCAAACAAGTTAGAACCCTGACGACAGGCCAGAACATAGGAGGTTAAGAATCCTGCCCTTTTTCCTGTTCCATATTCGGCCCCGACTATAACTAAATCCAGTGGTTCTAGAGTGGATTTCATTTTACACCAGCCTTCAACATAACGGCCCGGTCTATAAGAAGACTCGATGTTTTTTATCATCACTCCTTCTGTCCCGTGCTTTTTTGCTTGTTTAAAAAATTTTTTTGCTTCTTTGACATCTGAGGTAATGAGTTTTTTTGTTAAGATACATATACCCTTTTTTTGCTTGACTTTTTTTTCTAATAGGGCGCGTCTTTCTTTCAACGGCTTATCTGACATTGACATATTGTCGTAATAAATTATATCAAATATATCCAGTTCTACAGGAAACTTCCTGGCCATGTGTTCAATATCATATTTGCGCTTGATTCTTTGAGAAATATTCTGGAATGGAAGATATTTACCGGTTTTTTTGTCATAACCGACAATCTCTGCATCTATTATGAAATTAGAACCTTTGACGTGCTTTTTTACTGCTTCTACCACATCAGGAAACTGAGAAGTTACTTCTTCTAAACGCCTTGTAAATATTAAGATTTTGTTATTGAACTTGTGTATGGATGCGCGAAAGCCATCTAATTTATATTCAAATTGTGCGGGTTTTCCTAAATAATCAAATGCCTCTTCTACGTTTCTGACTAAAATTGCGAGCATAGATTTTATGGGCCTGCCAGGGGTTATTCCTATTTGATGGAGCTTATTATTCTTGGCCAATAAAGCTACTTCTGCGTAATCAACAAGCATGTTATGGGCCCGTTCTACATTATTTATTTCCTGGTTATAGGCTTTAGATATTGAGTCCCTTAAAACTCCTGATGCTACGCCTATCCGCAGATCCTCAAGTATAGTTCTTACAATGTATTTTGCTTCTGCTGGTGATGAAGAGGTTAACAATTCAGCAACCAAAGAAATCTTCCTTGAAACTGTTCCTGGGCCTTCGAGTTCTGACAGTTTTATTATATTTTCCACGACTTTGTTTGTTGACAGGCTATGAGATACTAATGTTCTTTGTGATTTTTTAGATACTAATCTTTCGGCTACTAATCCCAGGTCGCCGACTCTTTTCCATTCGTTTTCAACTTCTATTAGTGAAGAACCGGTGGCCGAAGAAATCGCTTTTATTACTAATTGAGAAGACATTCCTATTTTACGTTCATCCCATTCTGGGAAAGTGCGGCCTTCAAGCAGGTGTATAATATGCTTTAAATCTTGTTCTTTAATCTGTTTTAAGAACTCTGAAATAATGTCTGTTTTTTCCAGTCTTTTTGTAGTTGATTCCAGTTTTCCATATATGGTGACTAAGTCTTTGTATAGCATAGAAAGTTTTATATTAGCTTGAATTTAAATGTTTCCTATGGAATTTTTTGATGTTGTAAGAAAAAGGGGCAGCTGCAGAAAATATGATCCTGCGCTGGAAGTGCCCAAGGAATTTGTATCAAAATTATTGGCGGCTGCAATATATGCTCCATCTGCAGGCAATCTGCAAAACTGGGTCTTTATTATGCTGCAAGATAAAAATAAGAAATTAGAATTACGGGATGCTTGTTTAAAACAGGATTGGATGCAGGATGCTTCGCTGTGGATTGTAATATGCAATGATAAAGAGAGGGTAACTAAATTATATCCAGTAAGAGGGGAATTATACTCAATACAAAATTGTGCTGTTGCATCTGAAAATATTATGCTGGCGGCTGAAGATTTAGGGTTAGGCAGTTGCTGGGTTGGGGCTTTTGATCCTATTGCTTTCAAGAGGATTTTGAAATTACCTGAAAGTATAGAACCGGAGATGGTAATTACAATAGGATATGGGCTTGAGAAACAAAGCAAGGTCATAAGAGACGAAAGAGAATATGTTGTTTATTTTGATGAATTTGGCAATAGTAATATACCTGAAGGCATATTTCCAATATCGAGACATGTAGAGAAGTTACAAGAAGAAGTAAAGAAAGGGTTGTTTAAAAGGCTTTTTGGAAAGTGAATTTAAGATTAATAGTTCTTTTGAAATACTTTTTCTAATTTTACCATTAGTGCCTCTGTTGTTATTCTTCTTTCCAAATCTAAACATTGAATGTGGGCTCCATCCTGCTTTCTAAATATTAACTGCTGTCGGTCTGAACAACATTGGTAACCTAAAAATTCTTCCTCATCTTCCAAAGGATTAACATCTAACGAAACAGCATTTCGTGGGATATTCATGGGTAACCAGGATTCTGAAGCCAGCCTAACTAATAGTAGAGTTCCACGATATCTTTCTGGTATAATGAAGTCTGGGGCTTCTGTGTATTGCATAGTATGGGATTCTTAAATGATAATATAAATTTTTCTAAAAATAAAAGAAACCTTTATTAATGCCGAATATTACTATTTCTTCGGGTGATGTAATCTTTGGTTAAGAAATATATCTTATAGGGTTGAATTCTTGATTTTGTTAGTTTTACTTCTGTGGAAATTCTGGGAGAGTAGAGGAATCTGGTTCCCTCGCAAGGCTCATACTCTTGAGTATGTAGGTTCAAATCCTACCTCTCCCATTTTTAATTAGAAAAGAAAAAAAGAAAATCACCTCTTTTTCCCCAGGATAAAAAACATAAATAGCTGAGCCACCGAAGGCTCAGCTGAAGATTTAGTTGGAGGGCAAAGTCGTTTAGGGGGGTTTGCCCTTTAGCATAAGTAACCCGGCTTAGAATCTGCCGGATCTTGGTGCTGAGCCAACAATGTCTATTCCCAGTTCATCACTCATTCTTGTTGACGTTGCTGTAGGCTTTTTGTGGTCTACGCGTCCTAAGATGTATGGCGAGTTAACTCCTGTGACTATTGTCATCACTCTAAGCTTACCTGCCATATTGTCCTGAATACGTGCGCCCCAAATTACGTTAGCATCTGGGTCCAGAGCTTCTGTAATAATCTGGCCTACACGAGACACTTCATCCAGGGTCAAATCTGGACCTCCTGTCACGTGGATTAAAGCTCCTGTTGCTCCTTCGTAGCTTACATCAAGCAGAGGATTGGTTAATGCTCTTCTTGTTGCCTCTTCTACGCGTTGCTCAGAATCACTTTCTCCGATTCCTATTACAGAAACATCTCCGTTGGCCATAATTGCGCGTACGTCAGCATAGTCTAGGTTGACTAATGAAGGTACTGCTATGGTCTCAACGATTCCTTTAATCATTGTTGATACAAGTTCGTTAGCAACTGCAAATGCCTGTTGAATTGGCAAGTTACCAGCGATGCTGACTAACCTGTTGTTGTCTATCACGATTACTGTATCAGAAACGTCCCTTAGCTGTTGTAAAGCAAATTCTGCCTTGTCGACACGAGCGCGTTCAATATCGAACGGCATTGTCACGGTTCCGATTACGATTGCTCCCATTTCACGAGCAACCTGCGCTACTACAGGGGCTGATCCAGAGCCTGTTCCTCCGCCCATACCAGCACATACGAAAACCATATCGGATTCCTTTAATAATTCACGAATAGTATGCAAGTCTTCACGAGCAGCTTCTCTTCCTTTTTCAGGGAAACCTCCGCATCCTAGACCCCTAGTTAAATCCTTTCCAATCAAGGATTTTCTATTTGCCTCTGACACATCTAAATGCTGCTTGTCTGTGTTTATTGCTACAATTTCTGCACCCTGTATTCCTTTTTTGTACAGCCAGGTAACCATATTATTACCTGCTCCACCGCACCCAATAACTCTTATGTTGGCTTGCCCAACCCTAAAGTTATCCATACTAGCACTGTTACCGTTCTGCAACGCGTCCTGAACCAAACTCATCTTTTCCTTCCCCCGGTTTTGTTTTTTTAATATATATAATGCACCACAATAAACTTTATATTGTAGTTATCATTATCATTCTTAGAAAAAGTTTTACTGACTAATGATGTAAACTTTTAGAAAACATATGTCCAAATATGTTTGAATCTTTATATAATATTTTAAGCCCAAATTTATGGTTTTAAAAGTCCAATTTTAAAACCTTATAATTTAACTATTTTTTATATAATTCTTTTGTTTATAAACATTCTCCAATTGTAAAATATACTTTAAAAGATATAATACCGGATTTTTCGTGGTTTATACGACTTCTAGACTGCGTATATGTGGTTTTTACTGTTGTTAGTTAAAAATCAAGGTTTGTCCCAAGGTGGTAAAAAATAGGAAAAAAGAAGGAAAGAAAAAATTAACTGCAAAACACGTTTACAGACTGATCTCCCTCAGGCGTGAAAACCTTTAAAACGTTTGGTTTTGGAGCACTTCCTGTTGCTTCAAGAAGTTCTGCTTTGTTAATCATTCCTAAATAACCTACACATTTAAGCGTCTGCTTAGGACCAATCATATTAGAACCGCAAAGTTCAGCAGAATTTGTTAATATCCCTCCTTTAGCTGAGTTCCACACTATTTTTAAAGAATCTTCTGTCCTAAATTTCGGATTAATCTCTAGTTCCTTATCTGTTGGATTGTAGATTTCGAACTGAACATTTTGTGTTTCAAAGTCGCAGATTACGTTGTTAAGCAGAGTATTGTAAGTACTGCCTGTCTTTTCTGCAGTTTGTGTTCTGGCTGCAGCATCTTGGCCTATCAAGGTCTTTTCTTCTGGTTGCGGCTGCTCTCCTCCTTTATAGATTAGAAATAATGCAACTATAACAACCAAAGCAACTACCCACCATGCATGCTTTTTCATT
>JACOZS010000066.1 GCA_016181215.1 Candidatus Woesearchaeota archaeon | reverse complement strand
TTTAGTTAGATTTATATATTAATCCAAACATTAAAAACACATGCAAAAAAGAGGACTTGTAAGATTTAAAGCCACTTTTATGATTTATCTTGTTATTCTACTTACTGTTTACATTTCTGTTGTTATGGGACAGGAAGCCCAAGTCTTTGGATTTAAAGATGAAAACCCCACACCACAAACAAATAATCCAGAGATTACAAACTATGAAGACTTGCCATCCAACATAAGAGATTGGCTCCCCCCAAATTTTTTTAATAAGCACATAAACTCTTATAATCCAGAAGGAAAAGTGCTAAAATTTCAAGATGGCAGATCTTATTCTGGAATTTCGGGTTTTGAATCTATCAAATAAATGGATGTTTAAAAATGTTAAGAACGGATATGTTACCCTTTTACCAAATTCAGGTGAGGAAGAATCAATTTCTATGGATCTTGATGTAGGGGGAACAGCAAAATACCAAGACATAGATAGATTTTCAAGTTCCTTAACTGCAGAAAATAAGAATGAAGAATTTTCATCAATCTCCACACACATTAAAGATGGCAGACGCATTATTGAAACAAATGGTTTTGTAAACACGGCTTTGTACGGACATATCGATGGAACAGCCGGGGACATACAGAGCAACAACAAAGATGGTTCAACGATAATACATGTGGATGGAAATAAAATTTCAAGTTTTATATTGCAGGGAGACAGTTCATTTAGCAGGTACGGAAGTAGAACAGAACCGTATATCCCAGCACAAATAGTTCCAAGGGGGGGAACTTCACTTGCATATATTTTAGACAAGGATTCTACACTATCCATTTCAGAACTTAAAGGGAATATGGTAGATGAAATCTACCCATTAGGAGGTGTAGTGAAGGAAACCAAAGAAGGACTTCTTATGGATGGAGAATATAATATTTTTTATCCAGTCGGTCAAACCCGGAAGTTAAATATAATTAAAACAGAAAAATCCTTGTTTCCCGAAATAACAATGAATAGGGCTGCAGTAACAGATCAGCCAGATGTACCATTACCTGTTTTTGATATTGAGGACACTAGGTCTGGGACAAAAATTGAAAATACGCATGAAAATGGGATTATGGTAAAAGTAAAAGCGCCTGAAACCCAAAGCTCGGTACAAGTCCTGGCCCCCAAGTTAGACCCCATGCTATCAGATTTTGATGCCTTAATCCCTGATGTCTCTAATGGGGCAGGAGAAGGAGATGATACTAAAGAAGACATAGATTACAAACAAGCTCATATAGATATTGCTAATTCTCTCCAAGCAGCAAGTAGGGAACTGAAGGATATAGAATCAAATAATGCATCAGAATCCCAAAAACTAACAATGCTTCAAAAACTTCAGAAACAAACTCAGAACATAGTCAATCAGTGTAAAGCCCACAAAGTTATTTGTGGTGGTATCATCATTCTTGCAATCTTTTTATTGTATAGAATAAAGAAATCCATGGAGAAAAAAGGCTACGAGTTTCGGTCTCCTGTACAACTTAGATCTCCAATAACAAAAGAAGAATCTTGATCTGGGGTTACTCGGATTTGAACCGAGACATCAACCTCCCGAAGGTTGAATCCTACCAAGTTAGACCATAACCCCAAAAAGAATGGGGCTATTCGGATTTGAACCGAAACTACACGCTCCCTAAGCGTGAATCATGGCCAGGTTAGATCATAGCCCCAATGAGCTCGCGAGGATTCGAACCTCGATCGTGGGGTTTCCTCTCTTTAGCCGAAGCCCCAAATTCTGTCCATTAAACTACGAGCCCTAAGAATTCAATCTAGCCTCGATTATTAAAGCTTTTTATTACCGATTATGAATATTAATTGTATTGTCTAAAACGAGCCCCAAAATTCCGCCAATTATGGCTCCGCCAAAACCAGCGGCTAATCCGCCAACCATACTGCTAAGTATGAGGAAAGTATTTTCCTGAAATAGTTTAATTGGTTTTGCCATTTTTAATCCTTTCATAAGTTTGTCTTAATATTAATAAGCTTATTGATACTACTCCAGTAGTGAGCCAGCGATTGTTAAAAATTTCGGTTTTAAACAAAAGTAAATAAATTGCCATTAATGTATAAAGTAAAGCAAGCGCATAATAAAACATTTCTTCAAATCTCATAAACAAGATATAATATTAACCTCTTCATTAATCTTATTATAAAAAATCCGTAAATATCACAGTTTAATACGAAAACATTTCAATATTTACAAAAACAATTCATAAAATAGAACATATTCTGAAATCCCTCCAATCCCCTCGTAATAAACTTTATAAATCAAAGTTATATAATACAAAACATGGAAAAAGAGGTAATAATCATTTTCATACTTTCATATCTAATAGGTTCGATCTCCCCAGGATATTTATTCTGCAGATTAATAAAGCACAAAGATCTGAGAAAACTCCAGCCAAAATACAATACCGGAGCAGTAAACACATACTACAACGTGGGACCAGTATTTGGGATTATTACTGCATTAACTGACATATTCAAGGGTTTCCTTGTGATGTACCTTGCTTTCCCTTATTTAATAGAACCAGAGCTGACAATATTCGCAGGATTTTTAGCCTTTCTTGGCCACGTATTTCCGGCTTACCTTAGATTCATAGGCGGATCAGGAATAGCAACCCTGGCAGGAACCACACTGTATACTATAATATTTTTCGATCAGCACTACTCAGTTCCAAAATTATTAATATTCACCGCATATGCAATAACCGTGGCAGAAGGGTTGAGAGAGAGACTGAAAAAATTCAATATAATAAGAAAAATCTACAGGCTGCTTGCTCTTGTAATCCCAATAATTTACATCGCTTATGGTAAAAACGCAGTTCTGGAAATATTAATACCCCTAACACTATTAGTCTTCACTATAGACATACTAAGAATGCATAGTAAAAGACTGAATGCTTTTATAACAGATTACCTGAAGTTTATATTAAAACCAAAGGAACTAAATCAAATATCAACAACCTCATTATTCCTCATATCATCAACCATAGTAATTCTAGCTTTCCCAAGAAAAGCAGCACTCCTTGCAATAATATTTGCAGTCATAGGAGATTTATTTGCTGAGGTAGTAGGCATAATGTACGGCAAAAACAAAATATTAAATAATAAAACCCTCGAAGGCACATTAGCCTGCTTTGTATCCTGCGTAATCTCAGGCCTCATATTCAAAAACTTCATCCCGATTTTTAATGATATGATAGTTGTAGGGGCTTTGGCAGCAGCCTTAACAGAATTATTTTCAGTGAAAATAGACGATAATTTCACAATGCCTTTGATCACAGCATCCATACTTTCAATAATATGAAAAAATACATTTACCCCATAATAACAGGAATAAGTTTCGGTCTTATAGGAGTATTAATCAGATTGATCAATAATGAGGTTCCAATTATGACTGTAATCTCCTTAAGAACAATTATAGGTTTCCTGTTTTTCCTGCTTGTAATTCCAAGAATAGACAAGAATTATCTCAAGATTACAAAAAAAGACATATTCAATTTTGCAATAATAGGGGTTTTGCTTGCTTTTAGCATGACCTTGTTCCAGAGAGCCTTCTTAAGTGCTCCAGTTTCTAATGTAGAATTCTTGTTTTCAATTGATGTAATAATAATTGGTGCTCTTAGTTTTATTTTCCTTAGGGAAAAGATCACAGCAAGAGAGGTTATAACAGTAATCATAGCAATGATTGGAATTTACGTAATGAATCCTTTCTATGGTTCATATGTAGAAGGAAATCTTCTGGCCATCATGTCAGCAGTCTTCTTTTCAATCGTTATAGTTTATATGCGTTACATTGATAAAACTCATTCCATAAGCACAATATTCTGGATATTTATGTTTTCGGCTCTTGCACTTTCACCATTCCCATTCATATATGGTTTAGGAAATATTTCAGAAGTATGGTACTACATCCTGACTTTAGGAATTTTATGCACAGGCATAGCTTATTTGTCAATGACCTATGCACTTGAAAAATTAAAAGCAGAAGATGTCTCAATCACTTTGATAATATTTGAACCTTTAACAGCAGTAATTCTTTCAATATTCCTATTAGCAGAATTTCCAGAAAAAACAATTCTTATTGGAGGACTTTTACTTTTGCTGGCCGCAGTAGTATTTGAAACCAGAAATAAGGAACTTCAAAAAGCATAAAATTTTAGTTAAGTTTATATATTTAATAACACTAACAAATAAAATTCATAATGACCAATTTCGGCAAGAAAATAACCTTCAAATACAGAAGGGAAATAGGCGCCGAAACCCGGAAAGTTTCCGAATTTCTCGTAATAATTCCATTTATTAAATTAATTTTTAAAAATCTAAATCTTTATATACTTGTAGATACACGTAGATACCTACTAGAAAGACCATACTTTAATCATAAACCAATAATCATTAAAACCCACGCAATAAAACGCGCAATAGAAAAAGGAATAGCATATCCAGATCACGTTTACGCAGTTTTAAAGACAGGTAAGGTTAAACGATTTGGGAAAAACAGAATAAAGTTCATTAGTAGATCAGAAAAAGGATCGATAATTTGCGTAGGCGAAGATTTAGGTCAAATAATTATAATTAAAACCATAGAAAGAGGAAATTAAGATGAAATGCCCAACATGCAATAAGGGAAAAATGGAAAGAGTAATAGATAAAATAAAAAAGGACAATATAAATTTTGAAGCATTTAAGTGCAATTCATGTGGCGAAGAAATTATGGATATGAAACAACTTAAAGTTTTATCTAATAAATACAGAAAATTGAGAGAATCAAGAGAAATAACTTTCTCTAGATGGGGCAATAGCATAGCAGTAAGAATTCCAGGAGAAATAATTAAAGAGTATAATATTACCTCTGGAATACATGGCCTCCTAACTACAGATAAAGAAGGGATAAAAATCATACCCCACGTTAAAAAATAGCGCCAAGAATAAACTTTTAATAAAGCATAAACTATTTAAATATTGGATAAGCAACAACAATTATGAAAATTGAGGTGCTTAAATCTTCTTTGGAATCAGTAAAAGACGAATTACTTGTGATTGGATTATTCCAAGATGAAAAACTGCCTTCAGAAGTCATAAATCTGGATAAAAAATCAGGAAATCAGATATCAGAAGTAATAAGTTCTAAAGATTTTAAATCAGAATTATTGCAGACTTCTTTAATATACTTAAAGAATACTTCCTGCAGTCGCATCCTATTAGTCGGACTTGGAAAGAGAAAAGAATACAAATTGGATAATTCAAGGGGTCTTGCAGGAATCTCAACTAAAGCAGTTAAATCCCTAAAGAAAAAAGCATTTTCAATCTATGTAGACAGCCAAAAGCATAATTCTTCTTATGAAGATATAGCTCAATCTTTGGCAGAAGGCGTTATATTAGGTAATTACGATTATGATCTGTTCAAAACAAAAGACAAGAAAGACAAAGTGGAACTTGAAAAATGCTCTTTCATCACAAACAAGGTTTTGGAAGTTAAACAGGGCTCTTCTATAGGTTATTTACTGGCAGAAACAGTTTCTTACGTTAGGGATTTGATTAATACCCCAAGTATGATTAAAGTTCCTGAATATCTTGCAAAACAAGCAGAAAGTTTAGCCAAACGCAATCATCTAAAATGTACCGTGTTCAGAGAAAAAGATATTGAAAAGATGGGTATGAATGCCTTGCTCGCAGTAGGCAAAGGATCGGTTAGCCCTCCAAGATTGGTCGTATTGGAATATGGAAATCAAAAACAAGATACTATCGTAGTTGTTGGGAAAGGAATAACCTTTGATTCTGGAGGTTTGAATCTTAAACCTGGAGATTATATGAATACGATGAAAGAAGACATGTCAGGTGCAGCAGCAGTCTTTGGTATTTTAGAAGTTGCATCTAAATTAAAGCTACCTCTGCATATCATAGGAATAGCAGCCTGCGCTGAAAATATGCCTTCAGGTTCTGCCTACCGTCCCGGAGACATATTCAGAGCTTATAACGGTAAATCCATAGAAGTTGCTAATACAGACGCAGAAGGTCGTGTTGTTCTGGCAGATGCTTTATCTTATACTAACAAATATGAACCAAAAGCAATCATAGACATAGCCACTCTGACAGGAGCTTGCGCAGTTGCTCTAGGCTCTGGTCCTACCGCCCCTGCAGGAGTATTTGGAACAGACGAAAAATTAATCAGGAAACTGATAGACGCAGGCAGCAAGACTCACGAGAGGCTATGGCAGCTTCCTCTCTGGCCAGAACATTCTGAAAATGTAAAAAGCAAAGTAGCAGACGTTAAAAATCTCGGGTCTCCGGACAGATACGGCGGAGCAATCGCAGGAGCAGCATTTTTAAAAGAATTCGTGGACGAAAAAACACCATGGGCACATTTGGATATCGCAGGTCCGGCATGGGCAGACGATCAAAAACAATATTTCTCATTCGGCGGAACAGGATTCGGAGTCAGATTAATCATACAATTCTTAAGAGATTGGAAGAAGTAGTTAATTCTTTATTATCAATTTTTTTACGGTATTTGTCAAAACAACTGGTTTGTCAAAAAATAAAACATCATCCTCTATTCTGATTCCAAATTTATTATAATATCCTGGTTCTATAGTATAAACCATGCCATTCTTCAGTTTGTCTTTGCTTCTTGGCCCAAGATTTGGTAATTCATGAACTTCAACTCCTATTCCGTGTCCTAAACTATGGGTAAAATATTCTCCCAAAACAAGTCTAGCTTTCATATCAAGTTTTTTGCAGCCAGTTTCATTGCTCTTGCATAAACTTTCTTGTAGTTTTAACACTTTATCATAAAAGTATAATTCGTTTTTTGTTGGTTTTCCAACATAAATAGTTCTTGTTATATCTGAACAATAATTCTTGTACCTAACCCCCAGGTCTATAACAACAAATCCATTTAATTTTTTATTCTCTGGTCTGTAATGCGGATTATCATTATTAGAAGCGACAATAGCTGGAAAACTGGGTTCAACACCAAATTCTTTTATCTTATTATCTATTAACTCTCTTAATTGTATCTCAGTCAGTTTAGAAGAAGCCTTGCTTATTGCATATCTCATTACAGAGTCAGCCAATTTGCATGATTTCTTAATAATCTTAATCTCCTCTGGACTTTTAATCCTCCTAAGTTCCAGTATCTTCTTGGATATATCAACAAACTTTGCTTTCACAATACTCTTAAAATCTTTTTCTAAGTTTCTGCTTACTTTGCTTTCACAATACTCTTAAAATCTTTTTCTAAGTTTCTGCTTAGAAAGTCATAATTTACTCCAACCCTCTTTCCTTTTACATACTTTTTAACATCACTGAAATCATTTATCGCTTTAATGCTTCTAATTCTTGAATATTTTTTAGCTATTCCCCTTTCTATATCAGCTACTAGTAATACAGGTTCTTTATTCTTAGGAATTAGTAATATCCCGAATATCCCCCTAACGCCGGTAAAGTAAACAAAAGCAGGATCTTCTCTTGAAGCATAGCTAACTAGAAAAGCATAATCAATCCTCTTTTCCCTCAAATAGTTCTGAAACTCCTTTAACTTCATAATCAAAAATCTTATATAGGAATATTTAAACTTAATCTTTATGCAGGTTTTAAAGTTATCAAATGGTTTAAAGGTTATTCTTGACAAAAGAAAATCAGAATCAGTTACAGTTACCCTGCAGGTTAATTCAGGTTCTCTTAATGAAAAGCC
>JACOZS010000065.1 GCA_016181215.1 Candidatus Woesearchaeota archaeon | reverse complement strand
TAAAAGACTAAATACTGCAGGGCGCTTTGACGAGCAAGATGAACTAGGATTGCCCATATTTAACCAAGATGGAAAACGAGGATTTTACGTAAGAGAAGATGGCCTTTCCAGGTTGGGCCTGGGCGGTGACTTGGGCTCGTACGCGCATTGGGACGTCTTGGCTGGCTCGGATGCGGCTGGCAGGGTGGTCGTTTGCGGCGAAGCCGCGCTCGACAAAAAAGTAAAAATATTGTTAGATAAACGCATTTCTGAATTAGAGACTGAAAAAGCAAGACTCATGGCAGAAATAAGCCAAAGATATGAAGCAGCATTACGTCAACTAAAAGGAAATTAATAAAAACCCACGATTTCTTTATTTAATTTTCCTGGCTGACACTTGGATAACTAAGAACAGAGACAACTAAATGCCGAGTGTTCGCTAAACCACACGCCTATTAATCAGGGCATGGACGATTGAGTCTAAACGCCATGAAATTCAACCACGACATTAAGTAAGTTAATCCCTGAAATATGAAGTGGTGGTGCTAAATTGGTTAATGGGCTACACTTGGGCCTTTCCAGGTTGAACCTGAACAGTAACTTGAACTTGAACGCGCATTGGAACAACTTGGCTAACTCGAAATTTATCAAGAATATAAACGAGTATGCGGCTGGCAGAATGGTTTAGCAAAGCCAGGATTTTTAACATGAAAACCCATAACCACATTTACGATCAAATAATTTCTTTAGATAATCTTTATTTAGCATACAAGAAAGCAAGAAAAAATAAAACGACCAGGGGATACGTTATAGAATTCGAGCAGGATATTGCTAATAATTTAGTTAACTTACACGAAGAGCTTAAAAATCAAACTTATCTCCCAAAACCATTAGAAACCTTTACATTAAGAGATCCGAAAACCAGAAAAATTAGTAAATCAGAGTTCAGGGACAGAGTAGTTCATCATGCTTTATGTAATATAATGGCACCTATATATGATAAAATCTTTATTTATGATTCATGCGCAAACATAAAGGGTAAAGGAAATATCTTTGCAGTAAAAAGATTTGATAAGTTCAAAAGAAAAGTTTCAAAGAAACCAAGCATTAGGGGATACTGCTTAAAAGCAGACGTTAAGCATTATTTTGACGAAGTAAATCACGATACCTTAATAAATATAATTAAGAGAAAAATAACAGATGAAAAAGTTATAGGACTGATCAAGAAAATCATTAAAAATTCTTTAAATCGGGATAAAGGCATGCCTCTAGGAAATATGACTTCACAATTCTTCGCCAATGTTTACTTGAATGAACTGGATTACTTTGTTAAGCACATATTAAGAGCAAACTACTACATAAGGTACGTAGACGATTTCGTAATTCTGCATAACTCCAGAGAACAACTAGAAGCATGGAAGGAGGAAATAAACAAGTTCCTGCTAGAAAAATTAAGACTAAAATTGCATCCAGAAAAAACAAGAATAATTCCCATCTCAAGAGGAATAGATTTCGTAGGTTTCAGAAATTTCTATCATTCTAAGCTACTAAGAAGAAGGAATGTAAGAAAAATGATATGCAAGATAGCATTATTTAAAAATAATGAAATAAGTTATGAAAAACTTATGGAAAGTTTCCAAGGCTGGCAAGCTTATGCAAAATGGGCAAACACACATAAATTAAGAAAAGAAATAGCTAAGGAGATACATAACTTAAAAAGAACTCATCTCGTTATCACAACACACTCATCATCAATGTAAATCGTATGTTCAGTCTGGCTTACGATTCCATTATCGACATCAGGCAATTGAGTATACTGCATTAACACACCCTCTCTTTCCAGTAATCTTAATAAATAATTAGCATTCGGAAACTTAGTAAGATGTCTGACATGAAAAGGCAAGGTCTTATACTCATTCTGAATATATTCAACTAATTTTCTAGCATTGCTATCACGAACTGGCCTTAAATTTACCAAAGAATAAACCCCACATTTCTTTCCGTCTTTAATCATCCCTCTTCCTGTAGTCGCAAAAGGCTCTATTGCTATGCACATCCCCCTCTTTAATTCTGTTTTATCATTATTATCATAATTTGGAACCGTAGGCCATGTATGAATTTCCCATTGAGCAACACCATGCCCGCTTAAATTTTTCACAGGTGAAAAACCAAACTTAATTATAGTATCCTGGATTACTTTCCCAATATCACCCAATTTAGTTCCTATTTTAACGATATTAATTGCATTATTCAGGGCTTCTTCGCTCGCTTCAATCAATTTTTTATAATTATTTGTGCCAACCTCTATAGTACACGCAGTATCAGCAACATACCCGTTGTAATGAGCCCCGATATCAAGTTTGACCACATCCCCCTTTTTTATTACAGAAACATCATCCGGAAAAGGACTGGCATGTGCAGCTATCTCATTTACAGAAATATCAACTGGAAATCCAACCTTGCCACCAAGTTCAACTATTTTAGTTTCTATCTTAGTAGCTAACTCTAAGTAAGTAATACCTTCTTTGCATATACTCTTTCCGTATTCCCTGGCTTTTGAAGCTATTTCTCCTGCCTTAATCCAGTCTTCTTTAGTTTCCATTTTAAGATGAGTTCGTTTTCTGAACTAATCAGTTCACAGTTTGAACTAATATTCACCCAGCCTTCTTTGCTTATGGTCTTCTTTTAAATCTTCTTCTTTTATTCCAAGAACCTCTAATATTTGAATCACCGCAGGAACTATCTGATTCTTAACGTAATACTCTACGTCATAATTCTTGGCTTCCTCTAAAAGTTTTGCTCTTTCCCGCACGATTCCAGGTCCTTCAGTCACAACATAGCCGATTGTAGAACCAGGACCCACATAATATCCAAGCTCCGTCAGCCTTTTTGCAACTTCAACATGTGGACCAACATTCTCGTAATCTGAAATATCTTTTCTAAGCTGCTTAACAATAACCATCTTTTCAATTTCAATTTTCCTGTCCCGTATATCCCTAATTATATTCTTCACGTACTTTGCAGTTTTAGTAACATCTTTGCCATCTAAAATTTCTCGAATCACTTTTAATTGCACTTCTTTTGCTATAATGCTCCAATCCCCGCGTATTGTTTCAAACCCAATGATCTTTAATTCCCCTTTTCTATTAATCAAAGCATACTTCTTTTTTGCGCCTTTCTTTTCTGATTTCTTGCTTACGAATATTCCTCTAGGATAAAAATCTTCTAACTCAAGTTCCATCAATCCCGGTAATTTTTCATTATACCTATCTAGAAATCCTAAAGCATCTTTCTCAGTTTTTCCATTCAAGCTTAACATCACGGAATCAGTATTGTGCACAAGTATCATTCCTTCCGCATCTACAAAATTGTGACTTCCTTCTACCTCAAGATCGTAAACATGTCGTTCTCTGTCCAATTCTCTTATTTCAGTTATCTTCGCCAAACAAAAGTTTTCCTGCACATATTTGGCTGATTGTAGTCTCAGTGTATAAATCTTGGGTTTATCTTTCCTATACCGCCAGGAGACATGTTCTATTTTTTTATTGAAATAGTTACTCCCATGATCGAGAGATTTAAATAGGAACTGGAGACCTATAGCAAGGTCATTGCTTTTTGTGCTAATTTTAAAAAACTTAGTTTTATAACGTCTTTCCTTATTTTGATTTCCATCACCATCAAGATACCCCTTAAGGAAAGCTCTTCTCAATTTTTCTTCCGAACTTAGAACAAAATTAGGAACTTTTTTAAACTCACTCAATTTACCACACCCAAACCCATTTTGGAAAAGAGCCACCATTGGAAATCTCTGTACCCTATAATAGTACATATATTTTTTAATTCTTCCATCATAATTCTTTATTATTTTAAGATTAGTCCCAATCTTTTTATCTAGAATATTTTTTACTTTTTTAATAATTTCTAAATCTTGGCTTCCGAATGAAAGAATGGTCTTTCGCCATCCTCTTCTTGTCTTCATATCTGATACAGAACCATCCGCGCAATAATATCCAAGAATCCAGGCAAGATCTTCATCCAATATCCAATATCTGGGAATTCTTCCACTACGGGTATGGGTTCCGCCAACAAAGTTGAATGATGATTTTTTATTCAGGCCCTCCTTTATTCTTTTATGTTTTGAATAAACGTGGGAAGATAGATGAACGTGCCTTTTGCAATACGGACAAATCCCAAGTTTGTTCGGAAATATGGCCATATCTGCATATAATCGTAATTCCTTATTATAATCCCCCAAATCCAATTCCGCAATATCAAAAATGTAGCCTCTTTTATAACAAACATTTACCTCTGGATTAGTTAGCGAAATTAAGAAATCTCCTTCTTTAAGATGTCCGGCATCTACCAATTTAATTCCATTCTTATAAACATACACTGAATGTTGATTAGTAACTACGGTTGATCCATAACTTGTGATTATTTTTAGAAGTTTACCTTTCTTTGAATCGCGGTGTCTTATAACCTTTCTAATAGGCCTAAATTTAACTTGGTTATTTTTTGTTAAAGAAAGAGTTTTATAACCTTTCGTGATTTTTAAGTTATAAAGGTCCCCAATTTTAATAAGCATTATATCCCTCTTCGGGGTCTGAACAAAAATTTTTCTATCAAAAGGCAAACTATCCCCGTATATAACTTTAAAACCAAAATTTTCAGCGCTTTCCATCGTCTTTTTGATATAGTCTCTTCCATAAGCGGCAATAGCGGCAGCACACTCATTACTATACCACCTGGACCCGGAAAATCCAAGATACCCATAAAAACTATTTACAAGAACCTTCAAAGCCTCTCTTCTAGCTACCATCCCAGGATCTTTTTCAGTATGTTTTTTTAAAAACTCCTTTACCTTATTTCTCCTTTCTATAATCTCTCGCAAGACAATCGGAATAAATCCATCCTTCTTATAAGAGAAATAATATCTTGTATCCTTTTCAGCAGAATCGACAACAGGAGTTTCATAAGAATCTTTTTTAATTGTAGTTATCGTGCCAGGATCTATGTTATAGGAAGTGATTATGCTCGGGTATAACGATCTAAAATCAAATACAGCAAGGTTCTCATACAATCCAGGCTCTGGCTCGTAAACAAAAGCTCCAATATAACTTTCCATTCTTCTTTTAGTTATTTCATCATAAACCGGCCTTCCAGGCACTAACTGATTATATTTATTCGCGCATCTGATTAAATGCCACTCCACCATCTGGCCAAAGCTCATTCTTGTTACTATGGCCGGCGGTTGTCCAACAATTTTCACAAATTCATTAATATTAGGAAGGACCTTTTTGAATAACTTATAAGCCAGTCTTGAATCCTGAAGACAATATTCGCAAAAATCAGCCAATTTATCAGAACCAGCATCCCACGCCTCGTACAACTTCTCAATATCCACTTCTTTTTTATTTTCATTTAATAACTCCTTTGATATATTGTCCAAACTGAAGGAATCAGATTTAATGCCTGTAGCTAATGCTCCGCGTATAAATCTAAAAACATCAATATGTGCAATCCCGTTTATCAAAACAGTTTTCATCTCCCAACGTTTATTCATTCTAATTCCGCTGTAATCTAACCCCAAATCCAGCCTGATACCATATTTTGAAGCCCTGGTTTTCAAATAAGGAAAATCAAAACCATCTGAGAAATAACCCACGATGCAATCCGGTCGATATTCCTTGATCTCCTCTTTGAATCTTTCTATCATTTCGGCTTCGCTGCTTAATACTTCTACATACTCTTTCATTTTCCTGGATTTTTTCCACGTAAGAACCTTCTTGTAATTTTTATCTCCGTACAAAGAAATTATTATAACCGGATCGGTTTCCTCATTAGGAACATGTTTGCTGTTGTAACATTCTATATCAAACGCAAGCGTTCTTGGTTCTTCCAAGAAAACTTCTTTTCCAGGGGTAATGCTTTCAGCCAAAATTTCATCAACAGCAATATTACTTTCTTGCTCTTTCCCATTTACTACATACAACTTTAAAGGTACAATCTCTTTATCAGCTAGATATCTTCGTTGAAACGGAATGTCCAATCCAACCCGGTGCGAATTCCTATCCAAACCTTTTATTTCAGAACTAACAGGGTAAATATCAGAAACCGCATCTACCTCCACCTTTATGGCACTTACCTCTTTTCCAAGGTAAACCTTTTTTTCTATACAAGCATTATGCACAATAATACTTCTACCTTCTATATTGATTTTAATTTTCTTTATTTTATCTAAAAGTTTTTTTATGTTCTCAGGATTAACCACAACGTGAAAATAAGGTCTGTAATCCTCATCTACCACGCACACTCTCGCATTTTCAGAGGTTTTTCCAAATATCCTAATCACAGATCTTCCTTCTCTGTCTATGGAATCCACATCTATAGGAAAAAATTCAAGCTTCATGAAACTGAAACTAAAAAGAACTTATATTAACCTTTCGATGTTGCTAAGCAAATATTCCAAGATTCAGGTCTTTTGGTAATTTTATCTTATTAGGATCAAACATATAGGCATAATTTTTATCAAAATAACCGCATCTAAAATCTTTTAACGGAATGTTTGTTCTTTTACTAAGCATCAGAGCATAAAAGTAAACTTGAGTACTTGCATATTTTTCAAGGGGGGCATTTGGTTTATAATCCCAAACCCACACTTTTTGATTTTCTTCATCTACCCGCAAAACATCAATGTGCCCAGTCAAAGGAATCTGTAATCTCAATTAAATTGGCAGGTAGCCTAAATTTCAACGCACTCCCTCTTGGCCCGGTACTGAAATAATCATCTGGGCACTGGCTCATGACCTTATGCAAGTACTCTCCAAGAAAAGAAAATCCATTACCATTACACAGTTTGTTTAATTTATGATAATGCACCCTGTAAATATAGTAACCGCCAGGATGGTCTAAACTTACAGACCTTATCACTACACCCACCTCTTATTTTTTAATTCTTGATTATCAGATATTTTTTCGGATTCTCATCCAAATCAACAAAAGAGTCAACCTCTTCTATCAGCTTCCCGCTGGCACTTTTACCGAAGGCAACCACCTCAACCCTGCATCCCATGGCCCGTTTTAAATGTTCTGCTAACGGAACAAAATCTCCATCGCCAGTAACTATCACAATAGTGTCTAATCTTGGAGCAAGTTCAATTGCGTCCATTGCAATCCCTATATCCCAATCTCCTTTTTTGTGGCCACCGTAAAATACCTGCAAATCCTTGCTTTTAACTTCATAACCAATTTTGGCAAGAGCGTCAAAAAACGACTGTTCAGCCATCACATCGGCTTTAATTACATAAGCAATCGCCCTTACTAACTTCCTGCCACCAACAGCAGTTTTCAGAATTTCATTAAAATTAACTTTTGCTTTATAAAGATGCTTAGCCGAATAATACATATTCTGCACGTCAACGAAAACACCTACTCTTTGTTCCTTTGGTTGTCCTAACATCTCTAAAAATAAAAAATACCTTACATATAAATCTTTGTATTATCTGATTTTTTTAGCGCCCTTAACGTTTCTAGGCTCATAGGGGCAATTAGTACAGCCCTTGCCACAGCATTCACCCTGTTTTATCAATTCCTCCTTGCTTATGGGCTCAAACTCCATAATTATTCATCCTTTGGATATAATATAAACATAACGAAAAGAAAACCTTAAATTCTCTAACTAACGCTCATTTTGCATGGGCGTTAAACTTTCAGAGTTAGTGCCAAAAAGAGAAATATCTTTTGAATTTTTGAAAGACAAAGTAGTAGGCATAGATTTTTCAAACGCGTGTTATCAGTTCTTATCCTCAATAAGGCAGCCTGATGGAACTCCATTAACAGATTCTAAAAAAAGAATAACATCACATTTAATGGGCGCATTTAACAGATTCTCAAACTTAATTTCTCAAGGAATAAAGCCAGTTATAATATTCGACGGCAAGCCACCAAAAGAAAAGATTCTTGCACAGGAAGAACGAGCTTATAGGAAGAGGCAGGCTCAAGAAAAATTCGAACAAGCAAAACAGGAAGAAGATGCAGAAATGATGCTGCGTTATGCCAAACAAACTACCCGGTTTACCGAATCAATGGCCCATGAATCAAAAGAGTTATGCAAGGCAATGGGGCTTCCAGTAATACAGGCACCATCAGAAGCAGATGCACAAATGGCTTTTATGTGCGAGCAAAACGATATATATGCTTCAGCATCCTCAGATTACGACTGCCTTTTATTTGGCTCGCCCAGAATGCTGCTTAATCTAACTCTTGCTCAAAAACGCAGATTGCCTTCAGGAGCATACATCAAGATAACCCCTGAAATAATTGAATTAAAAGAAGTTTTATCCTCGCTTGGTATCTCACAGGATCAACTA
>JACOZS010000064.1 GCA_016181215.1 Candidatus Woesearchaeota archaeon | reverse complement strand
TTCTTCCTTTAACCTGTTTATTGGCTCTTTCATGAAATGGGTTAAACAGAAACCAAAAAAGGTTGGCTTTTCAGAACATTGATAGCCTGTTTCTGTGAGGGCTTTGCACCTGCCTGGAATAATTCGACAATTTGAACAGTAACCCCATCTGGCTTGTTTGGAAGAATCTGGCAAGAAGTAATTTTTGCATTTAACACATAGTTTCTTGTAACGTATTTTTGGCATAATAAACTAGGGGTTTTGGTGTATTTAAATATTAGTAAATCTAAATTTTTTTGACCAAGACCATGTCAGTTTTAACAGAGTTCATATCTATCTTAAGAGAACTTAGATCATATTACTCAAAATCTTGGGTATAAACCACAAGGCCAATATGGACCAAGAGATGTAGAATACTATTTCCCAAAATGAAAATTTTTTTCAATCATACCCGTGAATAACTTTGGTTCTTTATATGTTTTATGGTCAATTTTTTGAAAGATCTCCGAAATTTTTGTCAGATACTTATTTTAATATTTTCTCGGAAGATTTACGAATATTTTGAAAAGCCACTGGGAGGAGTTTAGTTTTTGATTAAGTATTCCAGTTTGTGTAGGTGGCGATTGTTGGAAAAACCTATCTCTGAAAGGAATTTTTTGACGTTGCTTTCTCCATTAATCTGTATCATATATGTAATGTGTGAATTAATATAATATTTAGATTTTCTCTTATGAAGCGAATATGGTATTTGATATTTTGATAGGATACTATTCAATTGATTTATTAGTTTCTTACTAGCCGAACTATAGTTTATTCTTATGTAGGGTTTTTTATATGTGTTACGTCTATCAAAACCTATACCGCCGTCTGTATTAAACATACCTCTTATTGTGGAGTTTAGAAATTTTTTTTCTGCTTTAATTATTTCTTCTGGTATTTTAACATTATAACATTTTTTACCTGGGGGGATACCAAATCTTTTAGTTAATATTTCAAACAATTTTTTTGAATAAATATTTAATCTTATTGTATTATCTTTTTTATGTATTTTAGGAGTAATGTTGAATAATTTTTCACATACTGATTTTAGGAAATTATAGTAATAATGTTGATCTAGATTTCCATCACCAGTTATCTGTGTTTGATATGCCCCACTATATTTACTTGTAAATCCGTCCCCTATTATTACTCCGACAAATTCGCATAAATTTTCTGATAGGGGCATATTAGGGTCAAAATTGTATTTTAATTGTTTTTTCTTTTTCTTCCATGCTGTATATCGTCCTTTTTCCAATATTTTTGGGTATAGAAAGGCTGTTTTTTTACCCCCCAGCGTACACCCCCAATTTTTGGGTTTTTTTCTTACTAATCTTAAAAAGAGCGCTCTTTTATAGTCTCCTAATGTATTTAATAACTTAGTAAAATTATCTTCTGGCATGCAATATTTACCGTTTCTATAATATTCAAGCGTGGTTTTTGATATCCCTAAAAAATTTGCAATATTTTTCCATTTTTTAAGATTGGGGCAACATTTAATTTCTTTAAAGAAGACATTTCTATCCATAGCATTTAAGAAATAAATTCTTTGCATATTGGATTTAGTAGTAACCAATATATAAACTTTATGCGCGCATTTGTCAAGTAAAAGCCTCTGCTGGGTATTGAACCCAGAACCTCCATCTTACGAGGATGGCGCTCTACCTTTGAGCTACAGAGGCGTTAAGAAAATTTTTCCTTCAGTTCTTTTAATGAATATTTTTTCTGACATAAACAACAAACTGGCTTTTTATTTACATATGTGCCCTTAATCTTTTCTAAAAAAGTTGTTTCTATTTTTTCATTGCAAACTGAACATTTCATAGAAGTTTAAAACCAAGATTATTATTTAAGTTTATTGGAATTGCCTAGAACAATACCTAGTTGCTAACTGACTTAGTGCTCCTGATGCTCCGCCGTAATATCTTATCCTCGCTAAGGATACTTTAAGCTCCTCTATCAGGCTTGGGTCTTCTATCCTTTTAAGAGCTGCAGTTAAGTTTAATACTGGTCTATAGGATGGGGCGCGTTTTGCTATCTCGTCTATAAGATGGTCTCTTATGTTCTCTGGTTCTGATAGTCCCAGCTGAGTAAGCTCTTGTGTTATTCTTTCAAGGCCCCTATTGACGATTTCCTGAAATTTTTGTTCCATATTATAACCTAAAACTATTAGAAGTTTTTCTGAAACGAAAAATCAAGCTTTATAAACATTGTGTTTTTTAATTTTATTATGAATATTGGAGGACAGGCTTTAGTAGAAGGTGTTTTAATAAGATCAAATAATTATGTAAGCACTGCAGTAAACGTCAAAGGAAAGATTGTTTCTAGAGTTTATAGAAAGGAGAATTTGGCTTCCAAGTACAAAAAATTATATGTTATCAGGGGAGTTCTGGCTTTATGGGATATGCTAAGCCTGGGGTTCAAAGAACTTATCAGATCTGCCGAGACGGTGGAGAATGAAAAGGCCAGTTTTTGGGAATTGTTTATCTCAATAGGGCTTGCTATAATATTAAGTGTTGTATTTTTCATCTTAATTCCTTTGTATTTATCAAAATTGATTACTAGTAATAATTTTATGTTTAATCTTGTTGATGGATTATTGAGGGTGCTGATATTTGTAGGATATGTTTTGGTTATTTCTTTGTTTAAGGACGTGAGAAGAACTTTTGAGTATCACGGGGCAGAACACAAAGCAATAGCGTGTTTTGAAAATAAAGAGAAATTAAGCGTAAATAACATTAAGAAGTACTCTCCTATACATGAAAGATGCGGTACTGCGTTTATTTTTATAGTTTTAATTGTGAGTGTTTTTGTGTTTAGCCTGATTCAGGGTGGTTTTTGGCAGAAGTTTTTGGGAAGGCTGGTTTTGATTCCTTTAGTGGCTGGGATTTCTTATGAGATACTGAAGTTAAATGCCAGGTATAAATTCTTCTTGTTCAAGGTATTTGTAATTCCTGGTGTATTTATGCAGTATATTACAACAAGGGAGCCTGATAATATGCAGATTAAAACTGCTTTAACGGCTGTACAGAATATTTTAAAGAAGGAAAAACATCTTGACTAAATTCCATAACACCACTCCAGAGTATTGAGCATCTGAAACAGAATTTTTATGATGTATATTTTATAATTCAGAAATGTTTATATATTAGTTAAGTTCTGATATACAAGTAATTGTGTTTAAAACAGAGGTAAAATACAACCTATTGTGGAAATGAATGAAATGTCCTTATTGTTCCGAAATCGAGAGTAAGGTAGTTGACAAGCGAGAAACTAGTGAAAACACTGTAAGAAGAAGGCGTGAATGCTTAAAATGCGCCAAAAGGTATACGACATACGAGAAAATCGAGAGTGCTGATCTAATAGTCATAAAAAAGGATGGTAGAAGAGAGTCTTTTAACAGGGAAAAGCTCAAAGCCGGATTATTGAAAGCTTGCGAGAAAAGGCCTGTAAGCATAGATAAGATCAATAAGATTGTGGATGACATTGAAGCCAAATTAAGAGGGAAAGGCAATTCAGAAGTCAAAAGCTCTGTGATAGGGGAACTTGTCATGGGTTTCCTCAAGAGATTAGATAAAATTGCTTACATAAGGTTTGCATCAGTATACAAGGATTTTACTGACCTGGCAAGCTTTAAGAAAGAGGTGGAAAAATTAATCAAGAAGTGAAAGAGGATAAAGAATTTTACAAAGAAGCTTATGATTTATTACGGGAGTATTTTGTCAAAATGAAAATTTTAAAGGAGGAGAAGTAGATGGGTGCTGTTGAGTATAGAGCAGACAGGCATTTAAGATTAGAAGAATTAGATGGTTTATTTGGAACAAGAAAAGCTGCTCTAGTTGGTTTATTACAAGAATCTGGTGGGGTGCACAGGAATAATGGTTATGCTTTTGTTGACAGACTAGACCTAGGAAGAGTTATAAACCGGATTTTAAATAATCATTCGAAAAATCCATCTGGTCTTAGAGTAGAAAGATATTTCACAAGTGGGAATAAACATCCTTTTGATACTGTAGAGTATGAAGTAAGAGATGCAAAAATAACAGATACTGAAGGGAAGGTTGTTTATCAACAAAAAGTAACTGTTCCAAAGTCTTGGAGTGATCTTGCTACTAAAGTAGTTTCCAATAAATACCTACACAAACCGAACAAAGATGGATGGAGAGCAAGGATAGAGGGCGGAGAAGAACATGATGTGAGGCAGCTAGTTAATAGGGTATCAAAATTCTTTTCGGGCTGGGGGGAAAAATTAGGTTATTTTGCAACTTCAGAAGATAAAATAAAGTTTGAAGAAGAACTGATGGATTTACAGCTTAAACAGAAGTTTGCCTTTAATTCTCCTGTATACTTTAATGCCGGTTTATTTGATGTTTATGGCATACCAGGATCCCCTGGGATTAATTATGTTAGAGACCAAAAAACCGGAAATGTGACTAAGGTAGAAGAAGGCGGATATGTAAGACCACAGTGCCATGCTTGCTTCATAATAGGACCTGATGATGATTTAGAGAGTATTTTAAAACATTGTATAACTGAGGGTGGAATATTTTCTTCGGGTTCGGGGGTTGGACAAGACATAGGTGTCTTAAGATCTGCAGGGGAATCTTTGTCTAGCGGAGGAAGATCGTCTGGTGCCATGGATTTCTTTAAACTATTTGATACTGTTGCCGGAAGAATTAAGTCTGGAGGTAAAACTAGAAGGGCAGCAAGAATGACAACAATGAGACAAAGCCATCCAGATATTTTAGATTTCATATTGTCAAAAGTAAGGGAGGACAAAAAGGCATTGACTTTGATGGAAGCAGGATATTCGGCTGGAATGGAAGGGGAGGCTTATCTTACAGTTGCCTATCAAAACACCAACATTTCTGTAAGACTGGATGATAATTTCTTCAAACAGTTAAAAGATAATGGGACCATTGATTTAGTAGAAATTAAAACTGGAAAAGTGAGAAAATCTGTTCCAGCAGATGATATACTAAAAACAATGAGCTTCGCGGCATGGCGTGTTGGCGACCCTGGAGTACAATATGAAAGCATTATTCAAAAGATGCATACCTGTCCGAATTCAGGAAAAATAAACTCTTCAAATCCATGCTCGGAGTACATGTTTTTAGACAGGACTTCGTGTAACCTTGGGTCGCTTAATCTGTTGAAGTTTAGCGACGAGAAAGGCAATTTTGATGTTGAATCCTTTAGAACCGCCTGTAGATTGGCAATAATTGCTTTGGATATTGCTAATGATGCTTCTTCTTATCCAAACGAAGAAATAGCCGAGATAAGCCCTGAGTTTAGAACCACTGGATTGGGGTTTGCTAATCTTGGTTCGTTATTAATGAGAAAGGGAATGGCATATGATTCTGATGAGGCAAGAGCCTTTGCTGGAGCAATAACTGCCATAATGCACGGAGAGGCGAATAGAACTTCGACTGAACTGGCTGAAAACTTAGGTGTTTTTGTACATTATCCTCTAAACCAAGAACCCATGCAGCAGGTTATGAAGAAACATAGAACATCTTTAGATAACATTAAGTGGGGACTTATAAAAGATGACGGCCTGAAAGAGAAAACTTATGAATTGTGGGAAGAAGTATTAAAACGAGGACAAGAACATGGTTTTAGAAACGCGCAGGTTACTGTGATTGCTCCAACCGGAACAATTGCCTTTATGATGGACTGTGATACTACTGGGATTGAACCTGCAATAGGATTAGTGTCTACTAAAACCCTGGCCGGTAGCGGAACCCTAGAACTGGTGGTAAATGAAGTTTCCAATGCTTTGGCAAATCTTGGTTATGATAAAACGCAGGTTAATAAGATTACTGCTTTTATAACAAAAGAAAAAATTGTAGAAGGAGCTCCGCATTTATTGCCTGATCATTATTCTATTTTTGATACTGCTTTTGCGGCAACACCAAATGGCAGGGCAATAAGCTTTGAGGGGCATTTAAAAATGCTTGGTGCTGTGCAACCATTTGTTTCCGGAGCAATATCAAAAACATGCAATGTTCCTGAACGAGCAAGTGTAAAAGATGTATATGATGGTTTTGTATTAGGACATGAACTTGGTTTAAAAGCCCTAGCCATATTCAGGGACAACTCCAAGCCAAATAGCGTACTAAATGTCGGGAATAGAGCAATAAATATTTATAAAAGACTGAGGAGGGGGGAAAGAGAAGAGCTTCCTGCCAGTACTACAGCATACAAATGGGCAGTCAGCATTGCTGGGACGACGTTCCACATTCTAATCCCTGAGTATCCTGACGGCAGACCTGGAGAAGTATTTATCTCTGCTTATAGATCAGGATCTACAATGAAAGCATTAGTTGAAAACATCGGTGTGGAACTTTCCAGAGCAATACAATATGGTGTACCTTTAGAAGAGCTCGTGAGAAAGGGACTTGGGATGGAGTTTGAACCACGCGGGATAACGAATCACCCTTACATTAAATTTACCACGTCAATAACGGATTTTGTGGTTAGACTGCTGGGTGTAGAATATTTAGGCAGGACAGAATTAGCAAACGAACCTGTTAGCAGAGAAAGATTAAGGGGGGCGCAAAACGGCGCGTTTAATGCTTTCGAAGCTCTAAAAGTTGATCAGTGGGACTTTAAGTCTACAGTGAACCATCCTGTGTTAGGCGGATTTGAAAATGGAAAGCAAGAAGTCAAGAATGAACATAAGGGGTTACAACTAACTCAAAATCAAGGCAACAGAGGCAAACCGTGTAGGGTATGCGGTCGGATGATGCTTCAAACTTTTGCAAATTGTTATAGATGTGGAAGCTGTGGTGAACCTGATGGCCTTGGCTGCGGAGCTTAGACCATAATCTATATAAACTTTAAATTTTGTTTTTGATTTATGAAAAAGAGGAAATCTAGGTTTAAATATTCTTATGTTATTATTGCTGTATTCTTTTTATTAATTGCGTATAGTATTTATTATTACTACAAATCCGGGGCCTCTTATGGGATTCAAACTCAAGAAGGAACTGTTGTTCACTGGCATCCGGAATTGTATATTAAAATTTGCGGAGAGAACATTGAGCTGGTTAGGGAGAGCACTGGACAGGCTAAGGATGAGGAAGAATTGAAATTCAGGACACAAATACATACGCATAAAAAAGCGCACGAACTTCATCTTGGAGAAGGAGGTCCTGTTGATAATCCAGAAACTTATTTTACTTTGGAAAAAGCAATGCGGGCGCTTGACATTAATTTCAATGAGAGCTGCATTATGAACAAGTGCAATGGAGATTTATGCGGCGGAAAGACGGGAAATTTAAGAGTATATTCTGATGGTCAAGAAATAAAAAATTTTGTAAATCACGGGCTGAAAGACAAAGAAAGGATAGATATAATTTTTGAATAGGAGGATAAAATGCCAGGAAAAAAGAAGAAACCGGTAAAAAAATGCCAGGAAAAAAGAAGAAACCGGTAAAAAGATCAAAGAAAAAGAACGTATGTGAATTTTGCTGATGGCCGAAGTCAATTTACCTATAATCATAGGAGCAAGTCTAATAGACGGGATTAATCCATGCGCGTTTGGCGTATTGATATTTCTCTTAGCTTACTTAAGCAAGAATATTAAAGACAGGAGAATGATGCTTTCTCATGGCTTAATCTATATTTTAGCTGTTTTCATAACTTATTTAGCAGCTGGATTGTTTTTACTGCCGGTAATAAGGCAACTTGGGTCTTTATCTGTGGGTTTTTACATACTTATTGGGGTGCTTGTAGTTCTAGCCGGGTTAATTGAGATCAAAGATTTCTTTTATTACGGGCGAGGATTTAGTTTAAGCATATTTCCAAATGATGTAATAAAGATGTATGTTAATAAAGTTGGTAAAAAATTATGGACTGCCTTCTTTTTAGGCGTGTTTGTTGCTTTAGTTGAGCTTCCATGTACTGGAGCAGTATACTTGGCGGTGTTAACCCTGATGACCTTGGCTGGTATACAGTTAAAATACATATTATTTTTAGTGCTTTATAATTTAATATTTGTCCTGCCTTTGATTGTAATATTGTGGTTATTTGTAAGAGGGGTATCTGCCAATAAATTCAAGACATGGCATCAGAAACACAAAGCGTTAATGAGATTGTTGATTGGGCTCGTATTAATTGGGATGGGCGCGTGGATGCTGGCAACAGTGTTATAACTTATCTTTAACAGAAGACCATATCAAAGGTAGGGCAATGGTTGCATCACAGATAACATCAACAAATTTAGCATCAGGTTCTAGCTTGCCCCAAGAGATTCCTTCTCTTAATGGAGCACCGGAAGATCCGCCTGGCTCTTCCCTGTCTGTTGTGATTTGTATCCCATAAGAAGCTCCTTTTGAGAATTGTAAAGACTGCTGTATGTAATTCTTTGGCAGTCCGCCGCCTATGTAAAGAACTCCGTTTTTTTGCTTGTTCCATGCAATATCAATTATCTCTTTTAGGTCATCAAATACCTGAACGTCTATGGTTTTTCCCTGAACTAGTTGAGACCACACCATTAAACCTATTCCAGAATCAGCTATGCCTGGGCAGAATAGTGGAATCTTTTTTTCGTAACATGTTTTTATGATAGATCTTGACTTGACAACTGAACCCAGTTTCCAGAGAAATTCCTTAATTGTTAAGCGTCCTTTGAATATTTCGAAGTTATCCTTGATTAGTTTCTCTATGGCTTCGTATATTTTGTTTTGCATTAATGAATCGTAAACTCGATCATAACCTTGTTTGTTCAATTCTTTATCATCCATCATATGATGTCCTTGCAGATGTTCAAAACCCAAGGCCTCACCTAAGTCGTGGGTTAACGTCGCTCCTGTAGTTACAAATACGTCTACTATATCGGATTCAAGTATATCAATTAAGATTTCGCGTAGACCTCCTGGAACTAGCGGGCCTGCTGCACCTATAAATATTTTACATTCCTTGTCTTTGATCATGTCGTGAAATATATTTGCTGCTTTCCCTATTTTTCCAGCGCCAAGAACTCCAGAAGATTCAAATCTTAAGACTAATTCATTCACTGTCAGATTTTTATCTATTTTTATCTGCTTAACTGATTTCATAGAACTAACAGTTTAAGATAATTTTAAATAGGTTTTGGTTTATGGTTTATAAGTAAGGTTGGCTATTTCACTATCCTTAATTATTCGCTTTTGAACTTCATTATGAGAGTTTCCATTTCAATAGGTTTATAAGTCGTATAAAACCTGGAAATAAAATGGATAAAATTGTTTGGCAACCTATAGCACTACATCAACCAAGTTATGAGTTTGGTATTATCTTGGATGAAACATTTGCTAAAGAAATGGTTAAAACTAATTTATCTCAAGAGAGTCAAAGAAGAATGAATGACCTTGGGACTGAAGTAATTACAAGATTTGGTCATAATTGGACTATTCCTTATATTTTTCATGAAAATACTGCGTTTGTTAGTCAATTTTCTTTGGGGGTAAATGGTGTTTGGTTAGCTCTAGATAATTGGTACGATCTATTGAAAATACCGGAAAATAAAGATCCAATTAAATATAGTTCTCATAATGTTGATACTTCTTCACAAGCATATTCTTTAATGGCTTTGGTTGATTTCTGGGTGGAATATGCTGAAACATTGAAGGGTTTATAACGAAAATTGAAGAAACGTTATCTTAGTATTATTTGAGTTGAGGATAACATCGATGATAATAATCTAGTTTATTTCATTCATAATAATAACAAAGTCATAATGTTTGATTAGGTCTACAAATCGGCGATTTAATCTACAAAGTCGGTTTTTGAAATAAAGAGATTCATTCATGAAGGGGATTAAAGCAGTTATCAGTCCTGGAACATACAGACTTTTACGGGTCATGTGGCCCTTAGTCAGAAAACCTACGCCGCCGTCTTTTTGTTTGGAGTTTTTTTGTCCTGTTAAATTATCCATTAGATCTCCTAACTCGCAGTTTCCCTTTAATAGTTCTTTTATGAAGCTTTCTGGCAGAGGGTATTGAGAAGAGCTGCTAAAACTCATTCTTTCTCTTTTGTCCATTATGCAAATACCGCCAAAAGCAAACCAAGAGGAATTATTATTTATTATGCCCCCTTCTATGCCAACAAAGAAATCTGCTTCTAGCTTTCTGAAATCATTAATTTCTTTTAATTCTAAAACACGATTTTTCGCTCCTGCATAGGTTTCTTCGTTTATCGGCTGATTTGAGACTTTTGAAGAAACTTCTAATGGAATGATTTCCAGGTTATCAAAGTATTTTAAAAATGCTTCTCTTACACATTCTATTTTTACCGGATTAAGTGAACCGACTAATACTTTCATGTTCCCCCAAATTACATCTCTTCGACAACTTTTATATTTAA
>JACOZS010000063.1:10094-11682 GCA_016181215.1 Candidatus Woesearchaeota archaeon | reverse complement strand
AGGGTTGATGTTTTGTGATTTGTTATATTATAATAATCTCTTATAAGTAGTAACAAAAGGAAAGGTTTATATACTAGTTAATATATAGTAATAGTATGGCACAAAAGGAAAGTTCAGGTGGAAAAGCGTATGGATTCTTCTATTTAGGCGCTTCAAGGCAGGAAATTGAAACAGAATTACCAATAATTCGTAGTTTGGTTAGTACACCAGCCCAATTAGAACTTTCTTTAACTGATGATATGAATAACGTAAGAGCATTACCAGGATTAACTGATATTGTTCAAAGAGCGGAAGAAAGTGGTATGAATTACCTGTTAACAGCAACATATCCTGATGAAACTAATAAGAGGACTGCCATGGAGGTATCATCTATTCTTGGTCAAGCAGAGCATTCAATTCTTTGTGAGGGAAAAGGTCCATTAAAAGGTGCAATTTTTTATGAAGAAGCTGAGAAATATGTAAGGCTTGAATAGATTAAATCTTTGATTTTTTTTATAGAATTCTGAGTCTGGAAATAAAAACTTTCGTCTAAAAAATCATAAATCGATAGAGTTAGGTTATACTAAAAGAAGTTGGGAGTATAAAAAGCAATAGATTTAAAAACCGGTTAAGATTAAATATATTATGGGCAGAATAAAGACTACGTTAATCAAAAGAACTGCTAGAAAGCTTTATACTAATTATAGAGAGAGGTTTAAACCTGAGTTTGATTATAATAAAAAAGCCATAGATGGGCTTATTCAACTGCCAAGCAAGAAGATGAGAAATACCATCGCTGGATACGTTACAAGATTGGTTAAATTTGGGAAAGATATAATTTAGAGAACTGTAGACTAACTATCATAACAATAATTAGGGGGTAACTAAGATGACAGAAGAACAGAAACCAGAAAGAAGACCAGACGACCATACTGTATACATCGGGCCCAAGGCTTTTAATGGGTGTTAGTCAAGAGCTATACCCAGAAGAGTGAATTATGTCACGGGCGTGGTTATGCAGTTCACAACACAGAACGCGAATGAAGTTGTAGTGAAGGCTAGAGGAAAGTTTATCAGCAGGGCTGTCGATGTAGCAGAGGTAGCAAGCAAAAGATTTTTAGAAGGAACCATAGACGTAAAAAACATAGCCATAAACTCAGAGGAATTCCAGAACAAAGAAGGCCGCACTGTAAGGGTGAGCAGCATAGAAATAACGCTTGGAAAAAAATAAATTCTTAAAAAGATAAAGTATATAAGCCTGGATTTAATTGGAAAAATAGGGGCGAAGAGGTGAGTGGATGGTTTTAGAAATTTTCAAAGAAAGCTTGTTATTCAATCTCGCATTTATAATAATATTTGCTACAGCAATAGCCTTAGTATTCTATAAGCTTAAACAATCCATTATGCTTTCTTATATCCTTGCCGGGATATTATTAGGGCCCCTGGTATTAAAATTAATTGATTACAATGAAACGTTGGAGGCGTTTTCAAGTTTTGGTATAGCCTTCCTGCTGTTCGTTGTCGGCTTAAACTTGAATTTAAAACTTTTCAAGGAATTTGGAAAGGTTAGCTTGGTTACTGGGATAGGCCAGATAGTATTTACTTCTTT
>JACOZS010000063.1:0-10055 GCA_016181215.1 Candidatus Woesearchaeota archaeon | reverse complement strand
AGAATCTCAATTGGTTTCTTGCTTGTCCAGGACTTTGTTGCAATATTTGCATTAATATTCGTAACTGGTTCAACCTTAGAAGGAAATTTATCGAGTTTGCTCGGATTAACACTTTTAAAAGGGATTGGTTTAGTGATTCTTGTGTTTTTAGTTTCCAGGAAAATAATAAATCCTTTGATAGACAGGATTTCTGGGTCGCAGGAATTAGTATTTATGTGCGGCCTGGCCTGGTGCTTTATTGTTGCCACTACGTCTCATTTTCTGGGATTTAATGTTGAGATTGGTTCGTTTCTGGCTGGGTTAAGCCTGGCAGGAATGACTTATACCTTGGATATTATAAGTCTGATAAGACCACTAAGGGATTTTTTCATAGTATTGTTCTTTGTAACCTTAGGGTTGAAGATGGCTTTGACTAACATAGGCAATTTGATATGGATAGCATTAATTCTTTCTTTGTTTGTTATTGTAGGAAATCCGCTGATTATGATGGCTATTATGGGAGTTATGGGATACAGAAAAAGAACTGGGTTTTTGGCCGGGTTAACTGTTGCGCAAATAAGCGAATTCTCCTTAATACTTGCCGCCTTGGGCGTAAAGGTAGGACAGGTTAGAGAAGAAATTATTTCTGTTTTAACGATAGTTGCTTTTATAACAATGACTGCAACAACTTATCTAGTTACTAATGGAGATTCTATTTATAATAAAATTCATAAGTATCTAAGCGTATTTGAAAGAAAAAAGATATTAGAGGATAGTTCTACATTCAAGAAATCCAAGAGGTATAGCATAGTGCTGTTTGGGGGGCACAGGATTACCAGAACTGTAATTGACAAGCTGATTAAAAAGAAAAATGAGATTCTTGTGGTAGATTTCAATCCTCAGATCACCAAATTACTGTCCAGGAAGGGGATAGATGTTCTTTATGGGGATGCTTTTAACATGGACATAATAAGCGAGATTAAGTGGAAGAATGTTAAGATAGCAATATCAACAATACAGAACAAAGAAGCAGATTTGTTTTTGATAAAAAATATCAAGAAAGAGAATAATAAGGTAAAGGTGGTTGCGACTACTTTACACATGGATGAGGCTGATGTGTTTTATAAGGCAGGAGCTGACTTTGTTATACTTCCATATATGCTTTCTGGAGAGAGGGTGGCAGAAATTATAAGCAAGGGAATTAAAAGTGAAAAATTCTGGAAAAAATCTGTAAGACATGAATTAGAAAAGATACATTCTAACTTCATACAAGAAATGCAGCTGACTAAGTGATGCCTCCGGAGGGAATTGAACCCTCGACCTCGGGCTTATGAAACCCGCGCTATACCGCTAAGCTACGGAGGCGCCAGATAATGTAGAGATAGAAAAAATTGGCTTTATAAAAACTTTCTTATTTTTTCTTAAAACAAAAGAGATAGGTATATAAATATAAAGGTAATATGCTTTTTTATGGAAAGAATAGTAATAGACCCAAAGATAATGCATGGTAAACCCGTAATTAAAGGTACGAGGGTGCCTGTTGAGGTTATTTTAGGTAGCTTGGTTAGTGGGATGAATTATGAAGAAATCGAAAAAGAGTATGGGGTTAAACGGGGGGATATTGTAGCTGCTATAGAATATGCTGCCAAATTCGTGATTGGGGAAGAAGTTAGATCATTAAAGATGAAATTATAAAAACTTTCTTATTTTTTCTGCTGTGACTTTCATTTGTTCTTTTGAAAATTTCTTCTGATTTTCCGGCCTTATATAACCAGGTAGACCATCTCCTTTATGCCTTGGTACAATATGGATATGTGCGTGAGGAACGTCTGTACCTTCTACACCCATGGTTACCCATTCAGTATTCATTGATTTTTGTAATGCTTTTGCTATTTTTTTACAGAATTCGCCATAATCACAAAATTTTTCAACATCCCAAACCCACTTATAATGTTTTTTAGATACGACTAAAGTGTGCCCCTCCTTAACCGGATTTATATCTAGAAATGCTATAAAATCCTTATCTTCTGTAATTATGTCTGCTGGTATAGTTTTATTTACAATTTTACAAAATATGCAGTTTTCCATTTTAGATTTTATTTACTTTGTTTATATAATAAATTAATTGTTTTAAATTCCTTACTCCTTCTTTCGATTTTCCCCTTCTGTCCAACCATAAAGCATGCATTCCAAGTTTCTTTGGTTTTAGATAATCTTTTTCGTAGTCATCACCTATCATTACTGCTTCTGATGGTTTAACCTTGAATATTTTAAGAACTGTTTTGTATAGGGAAGGATGTGGTTTTCTGTATCCATGCTCGGCAGAAATTAACAGGTGATCTGCATATCTGCTTAAACCCAAAAACTCCAACGTATCGCGAGCGTGCTGGTTCCAGTTTGTAATGAAGGCTATTTTGTAGCCGGAGTTTCTTAGGTGATTTAAAACTTGAATTGTTTCTTTGAAGAATTTTATATGATGATGCCCGTTGATCAGACTATATTTTCTTTTGTTAAAGAATTCTTCTTTGTTTTTTGTCACTTTTATTTTTTCCATATAGGATATTATCGCCTTGTCTAAATTGTTCCAAACCTTAACATCAAAATGATTCGCGCTGATTTTTCTTATGTCGATATTTTTATTTATGCCGTATTTTTTAAATAATTTTTTGTATTCATCTTTTTGATATCTTCTTGTGTGGTAAACTAGAGTACCTCCAACGTCAAAGCAGACTAGTTTTATCTTTCTCATTCTTTCCTCTTTTTTATGGAGTGGACGGGAGTTGAACCCGTAGTCTCCGCCTCTTTCTACCTTGATGCGAAGGCGATATGTTGCCATTACACCACCACCCCGTATGGACGCGTCGGGATTTGAACCCGAGGCCTATTGGGGCAATTTGCTCACCCATGCCAAGGGTGCGATCTACCAGGCTGATCTACGCGCCCATAATCAAGCGTCTTAAATCAATAACTTATATAGTTTTCTAAGTTTATTCTTATAGTTTTAGTCTTAGTTAGCATACAGAATTATTTCTTACTTGGATAAGCTTCTTTATGCAATTGTTTTAGCTTATTATCTTCTCTGAAGTTTACCAGTAACTTATTAATCTCTTGTGCAATTGCTTTTTTTAAATCGAGAGGATGCAATTTCCTTCCAATAAAATCTTTTTCTATTTGTTCGTAATTATTATATACAACTTTTCCGCCAAATTTCTCAGGCCTTTCAACAACAAATTTCTCTTTTCTATCCTGCTTAAGCAGCATAATAAGATATTTTAACATTGCCATTAATCCGTTATTTGGATCCCCCTCTATACAATCTGCCTTATTTATTTTTCTTGATACTGTTTCTTCATCGTCCAACAAATCTATTTTTGTTGATTCAATACTTGAGCTCATTTTCTCTCCAACAAGTCCGCGAATCATCGGGTTTATGAGTTCTATCCTTGATCTGTAGCCCATCTTTGGCAGATTTTCCCTTGCAAAAACCATAATTTTTCTTTGGTCTAGACCACCAAACTGCATGTCAACTTTTAGATATTCTTCGTCTAAGGCTTGCATAATTGGATAAATTAAACCTGCTAATAGTGGATTTTCCCTTGCCTTTACAACTTCTGAAGCGGCTTTTGTACAATCCTTTATTGAAGAGATTGTGCTTAACCTTAAAACATCATTGAAGTATTTATCCTTTAATTGGATGTCGCTTCCTTTTACAAATTCCAATTTTTTAATGTCCACCTCTATTGTCTTTAGTATGGTTACTATTGCTCTTTTGTAATATTCGGTTCTTTTTTCAAGCAGTTCCCAGGATACACCATCTAATGCTGCGTGCAGATCAGCGAGCAAGATTTTTACTTTTAATCCGGCCTTAAGGAAATCTGCAACCTTTAGCATTGGAAAGAAATATGCTACTGAAATACTGCCTGTAGGCATTGTTCCCCAGTAAACAGAAATTTCCTTTTTCTTCTTAAGCAAGTCTTTTAATTCGGATTCTACCAAAACCTCCTGCAGGTTTCTTGTTATTAGACGAAGTCTTTCCTCTGTTTTTTCCATTGTAATTTCAGTAAATAAACCCATTTATAAATATATTCCAAAAGAAAATAAGGTTAGAAAGATTTATATATGAAGAAGATATCGGAGATTTATGGGGGGAAATAGATATTTACTTATTGCAATTGTTATTCTGCTTGGTCTGTTTTTATATGGCTGCGGGGGTGGAGAAACCAAGGCTTATCTATATGTTGAATCCGGAGAAGTTCTCGTGAATAATGCTGGAGCTGCGGACGAGATGGAACTTAAAACAAATGATATTATTAAAACTGGAGCAAATGGCATAGCTACTTTAGTTTTATATGAATCTGAAACAGTAAGATTACAGCCAAATACTGAGATTGTAGTATCCAGTCTAAGCAAGAATAATGTCGGGATTAAGCAAAATTCAGGGCAAACCTGGAACAAGATCTCAAAATTGACCGGGGTTAATTCTTATGAGTTACAGACTCCGGATACTGTGGCTACGGTCAGAGGAACTGGATTTAAGGTATGGACTAAAGACGGAGAATCTGGGATTATTGTTGGAGAAGGAAAGGTTTTAGCTGGTAAAGAGATGAAAGAGGTTCCTGAAGGAAAACGAATGAACAGTAAAAGAGGAATATTACAGAATCTTGAGGATTTAAGTCCAGAAGACCGTGCATTTATTAAGAAACAGCTGCAGGATGACATTAACACTATGAAGAAAGTAAGGTTTAGAACTATCACCAAACAGAAGAGGTTACTTGCATTAGCCAAAAAAATAAAACCTTTTGACGAGAATGATATTAATAAAGGATTAGACGAAGTAGATGCTGGAAAGGTAAATGAAGAAGAACTATTAAAGAGATTTCCATTAAAAGGTCCTTTAGTAGAAAAGATAAGAAAATATAACAGGGGGATCAGGGAGAAACAAGAGTTATTGAAGAGGTATGAATAAGAGATTCTATAGTGTGATTATTATTCTTGGTGTGATTCTTATATTAAGTCTTGGGTTGTATGCTGGCGTAGGGGAACGGTGGGATTACAGACTAACAGATACGCTTTATGGCGGTAAGGCTGCTTTAGATAATGTTGTTATACTAGCTATTGATGATAAAAGTTTGCAGGAGATAGGAAGATGGCCGTGGGATAGAAAGGTTTGGGATGATGTTTTCAGCAAGCTTGGAATGGCCAAAGTTGTTGGGATAGATGTTGCTTTCTTTGAAGAATCCAATGAAGAGTCTGATACTGCATTAAAATCTGGATTGGAGAAAATAAACGGGATAGTTCCAGTAGAGTTTACCAAGTTTAAATTGGAGAATGGTGAATTAAAAGGAGAAGAAATATTACTGCCGATAAAAAAAATTAAAGATTACGAGAATAAGGCATTTATTAATGTTTTTACGGATCCTGATAGTATTACAAGAAGCGTACAGACTAAGATTAATGAATATGGCTGTCTTGCCTGTGAAGTATACAGGTTAAGTCTAGGCAAGGAAACTGAGTATAATGGAAAACTATTAATTAACTTTATTGGCAAGCCTGGAAGTTTTAAAACTGTTTCTATAACGGATTTATTGAAAGGCAGGGAGGAATTAGATTTAAAAGATAGAATTGTCTTCATTGGGGCAACCAGTCCGGATTTGCATGATGATTATTTTGTTCCGACCTCAGAAGGAAAAGCAATGCCCGGGGTTGAGGTACATGCTAATGCTTTACAGACCTTGATTAATAAAGATTATTTAAGACATCAGAGTAGATCAGAGGTTATTTTATTTATTTGTATTTTGGCGGTACTTGTTGGTTTTTGTTTGTATAAATTTAGATTATTAATTTCTACCATAATATCTATAGTTTTGTTTGCTTTGTATTTGGTAATTGCTGTTATGATGTTTGAAAAAGGAGTTATATCTAATTTTGTTTATCCGTTTTTATCAATACTATTCAGCTACCTTGGATTAACTTCGTTTTATTATTTCACGGAAGGAAAAGAAAAGGCCAAGGTTAGACATTTGTTTGGGAAGTATGTCAGCCATGAGGTTGCAGATGAGATTTTGAAGAGCAAGGAGGGGATTGACCTTGAGGGTGTTGAGAAAGAGATTAGCATACTTTTTGCGGATATACGGGGGTTTACTTCATTATCCGAAAGGTTAAAACCAAAGGAACTGGTTAGCACGCTAAATAAATGTCTAAGCGTGATGACTGACTCCATTCTTGAATCTAAAGGAACATTAGACAAGTATATTGGAGATGCTGTAATGGCAATATTCAATGCTCCTGTGAGACATGAAGATCATGCCAAAGAAGCAGTTCAGGCTGCTGTTGAGATGGTTAAAAGAGTTAAAGCCTTGGGTTTGGGCGTAAGTGTTGGTGCCGGCGTAAATACAGGGGAGGCTGTTATTGGTAATGTTGGAAGCAAGGATAGATTAGGATATACTGCTATAGGGGATTCTGTTAATTTAGCGTCAAGAGTAGAGAGCCTGAATAAGTATTATGGAACTAGTATTTTGATTACTGAAAGCACGTTAAGGAAATTGGGTAAACATAATTTTGGGATTAGAGAAATTGATAAAGTGGCTGTTAAAGGAAAGAAAGAAGCCATTATGATATATGAAGTAATGATTGATTTTGATGGTAAATTATTAGAAATTTATAATAAAGCGTTAGAATTGTATAAGAAGGCTAAATTTAAAGAAGCATTAAATCTTTTTAGTGGATTTAAGGATGGGGTTTCTAAGCTGTATGTAGAAAGATGCAAGGGGTTTATCAAAAATCCTCCTGGGAAAGATTTCTTGATTAGAAAGATGGAGAGCAAGTAGAGAAGGTTTATAAATTCGTTAAATGTCGCTATTTAATCTTAAATAGGGGGTATTTAGGAATGGTAAAAAAACTAACCCTAGATGAAGATGCCTATAATAGGTTAAAAAAAGCAAAAAGAAAGAATGAGAATTTTGGAAGAAGGATAGGAAGTGTTATTAACTAAATTAATTTTCCGGCTTTCTTAAATTCTATTTCTTTCTTGAATAATTTTCTTAATGTTTCCAGAAGATCTTTTGTTTTTACTCGAATCTGCTTCATATCATTTCTGTTCCTAACTGTTACGGTATTATCTTTTAATGTTTGGTGATCTATAGTTACCATGTATAAGCAACCGATTTCGTCCATACGCCTATACATTCTTCCTATTGACCCCGAAGAATCGTAGAATACTTTTACATGGTTTTGTCTTAATTCGCTATAAATTTGTTCTGCTTTCTCTGGCAATTTGTCTTTATTTACTAGAGGAAATACTGCTGTTTCTATTGGAGCAACTACATAAGGTAATCTTAAACTAGTTCGCTCTTTTTCTTCATTGTAAAATAGGTCTAGTAATGCCCATAAATTTCTATCTACCCCAAAACTTAACTCCAAAACATGTGGAACGAATCTTTTATTATCATATAATATTTCGAGTTTCTCGCCAGAACCTTTAGAATGACCTAATAAATCATGATCTGTACGATAATGGCAGCCACAAACCTCTTTAAATCCACCTAAGGTTTCCATATTTATCTCGCCATCGAAGTGTATCTTGTTGTAGAAGGCACGTTCATTTTCAGCTAACTCGCGAAATCTGAATTTTTCTTTGGGAATTTCTAGGTTTTCTAGATAGAATTTTTGCATTCTTGCCAGATGATAAACGTATAACTTTGGTAATTTTAATTTTTTATTCGCATCATCACATATAATTTCCGTTAGTTTATTCTGTTTCCTATCTTTAGCTAAGAATAATCTTAATTTATAATTTTTAATTTCATTCCATCTATCTGCTTTGTCTATTTCATCTGGATCAAAGAAGATTTGAAGTTCTGCTTGTGTGAATTCTCTTAATCTGAAGAAGCCTTGTCTTGGTGAGATCTCGTTCCTGAATGCCTTGCCTACCATTGCAAGCCCCATAGGTAATTTTTCTCTTTGTGCCATAAACTGTCTTTTAAAGGATAAATAAGGATTTTGTGCTGTTTCAGGACTTAGATATCCAATATCTTCTCCTGTGGCGCCTAATCTTAATTCAAACATCATGTTAAACCATTTTACATCCATCAGATTAGAACCACATCTTGGACACTTCAATTTATTATCCCTTATTATTTTAGTTAAGGCCTTTTCATCCAGACCATCAACGTCTTTTTTTAATTCGTCTTCTACTAATTGGTCTGCCCTAAACCTAAAGTGGCATTTTTCACATTCTGTTAATGGATCGTTAAAATTCTTCAAATGACCAGAGCTCTCAAACACCTTTTTAGGCAGTATAGAAGAACCTTCAATTTCATAGTAGTTATCATTTAATCCTAAAAATATACATCTCCACAGATTCTCGAATTTGGTCTTCATCAGTTTACCCAAATGACCGTATGTCCAGAATCCTGCCTTTGATCCATAATATTCTGCAGAAGGGTAAAAAAAACCTCTTTTTGTAGCAATATTAAGAATGTTTTCCTGCTTATTCATGTTGTTTAGGTAAATCTGATGCATTTATAATATTTTTGCCTTCTATGCGGGGACAGGCTGTGTTGACCCAAATTTCCACTTCTGGGAAATTCTCAAGATCTTCCTGTCTTATATTATTACATAGAAAGATTAAACATTCTTTATCTTTAAAATGCTCTTTTATTCTATATGCTGTTTGGAGGTTATATTGATGCGGTTTTGATGAGACTAGGATGCCGACTTTTTCTGCATTCAGGAATTTAAGCAATCTGCCTTTTTTCTGTTTTTCAAAATTTACAAATTCTTTAGCAGTTAATTGGGAAAATTCGTTTGTTGCTGGATTTGCCATATAAGTGGGTTTTCCTGTTTTTCTGAAGATATCCAAAGGATGGAATCTTCCAGAACCTATGAATAAATAAGCATCAATCATGTCTTTCTTTTTTTCTGCATCTCCAGTGTTGCATCCAAGAACCTGGCCGCAGATAACTGAGTTTTTGAAATATTTTTTTGCTTTTTCTAACTGATCAAGATATTGTACAGAAGCTATCAATCCTATCTTACCCTTGATCTTAACTTTCTTTAGAACTGGGGTAATGTCTTCTTTGGATTTAGCCGGGATAAATAATAGTTTCATTTTTTCAGTTTTAGGATAGATGCTTTTTCAGATATTATGGCTGAGTTTCCAGAAGGATCTTCTATTATAATTTTTAGAGGAACATCGCCGCATCTTACCTTCCATATCTTTTTCAATAAATTCTTAGCTTCTCTCTTTTCTTCATCTTCTTCTGCTGTTTCTTTGAGATCTTCCACCACTTTCTTGAATCTGTCCAAGATGCCTTCTATGTTTGAAATGTAACCTTCTGATGCCGGACCTGGGGAAACTTTCATTCTTAGTTGAGGTACGCTTACTGTAGCATTGGAAGATTTAACGACGCGAACTTTCATATCTTTTTCATTTTCTACTGTGAATATTATTTTTACTGGTTCTTTATCTTTCTCAGCTTCAACGTCAGACATCTTATAACCGCAAGCAGAACAATTAAGGGCAAATAGAAAACATTTTCCGAAGTATGGAATCTCAAGTTCTTCTTCAGTCATAGTCATCTTATTTTGTTTGCAAAAAGGACAAGGCTGATTCTCTATTTTATCCATGCAAATTAAAAGAAGAATTAAATTTAAAAACTTATTCTTTTATTTCTTCTGTCTGAACATTTCTGTAAACTTCTGCGAAATTGGGAGTTACCACAATCCAATCTTCTCCAAAACCGGCGATGTCTCCTTCTATGGCATCACAAGTTTTCTTTATCTTGTTAACTGCCCTCTTTAATTCAACTATGTCGCGGTCTCTTAATGGTTTAATATTGATTAGTGCTATTGTATACCCTTCTCTTATGGCATCAAGCGCATCTTTTATGTCATTAAATTCAGAAATGACGAACGGCTTTACAAGAATTTTTGATCTTTTTGCGGCCCCTTTTGTGTCAATTTCAACATAATTGTCTTCAAATTCATCCATGTAATCTTCTCTAGAACTAAATCCTAGTTTTTCTTTAATGTTTGATAATATACCCATTTTTAGCACCCTTTATTTTTTATATGAT
>JACOZS010000083.1 GCA_016181215.1 Candidatus Woesearchaeota archaeon | reverse complement strand
AGAATAACAAGATAAATCATAAAAGTGGCTTTAAATCTTACAAGTCCTCTTTTTTGCATGTGTTTTTAATGTTTGGATTAATATATAAATCTAACTAAAAACATTATGTGTGGGACCATGACATATGTCACGACCTTATACACTAAAAACATTTTTAAACTCTCTAATAACTGTTAATCTTTATTGCCACCATAGCTCAGCCAGAAATTTCAAAAATTGGCGAATAGAGCGGCGGTTTTGTAAACCGCAGGTCGCCGGTGCGAATCCGGCTGGTGGCTTTTAGGGCTTGTAGTCTAGTGGCTATGACGTATCCTTGACATGGATAAGGTCGGAGGTTCAATTCCTCCCAGGCCCATTTTTTATTTGATTTATTAAAGGAAAAAGTTTATATATGAGTTATTACTACACTTTCTAAGCTTTATAGACTTAAAAAAGTTAAATAAAGATTTATTTAATAAAATAAAGGTTTTAAAGAGCTTTAAAGAATGATACCAACAGAAAAGGAATTAATGGATTTCATTAGAAAAAGAGATCTGGTAAATTTCTCCATGATAGCCAAATTCTTTGATATCAAAAATGCGACAGTTACTGATATAATAAAAGGTATAGAGAAAAAACGGCTGGTTCAAATTATAAAACTTGGAGGATCTAAAATAGTTAGAGTAAAATGAGGGGGCAAATTACACATTTTGTAATATTCGGAGTAATAATAGTAGGTGCAGTATTTCTGTTAATGACTTTAAGAAAAACAACATTAAAAGAGGAAGGAATAAAATCCATAGCTGTTCCTGAGCAGGCCAAACCAGTAAAAGAAGTAGTTGATTCTTGCATTAATGGCATCGCTTCTGATGGGGCTAACCTGATGGGTTTCCAAGCAGGCTATATCAATGTTCCTGCAGATTCAAAACCAAGGAGCATAGTAAATCAGTTTTCAAACAATCTAGAAATATTTCCAAATACCGACATAGTTGTTCCATATTGGTATTATCTAAAATCAAACAACGTGGAAAAAACGCAGATTCCAAAATTGAAGGATATGGAAAATGAATTAGCCAGCTACATTGAATGGAATTTGAAGGATTGCTTGGCAAATGTCAGGCCACTTGCTGACAATGGTTATGAAATAAACTTTGGTGATGCAGAAACAGATGTGACTATTGGGAATGAAAGATAGATATGAAAACGAAGTTGATGTTCCTCTTGGCAGGTTATATTATCAGGCCCAAAAGATACTTGAATCAGAAAACAGACAAACTTTTTTAGAAAACAAAACCTTAGATTATATGGTTGTATATGATGAGATTCCTTATTCCGGAGTAGACTTTTCGTGCAGTCCTAAAACCTGGGTCAAATCAAAAGTTTATCAGGATTTGAAGGATATTTTATCTGTGAATGTTCCAAGGATAAAGACTAAAGGCACAAAGTATTTGAGGTCAGATGAAAGCAAGTATTATGAGATTGAAACAGAAGTAAGTGATGAAGACCTGCAGGTGAATTTCCAATATTCAGATGAGTGGCCGATGTTTATGGAGGTTGTGTCACATCCTAAAAATGAGGTATTAAGAGGAGAACCATACACAACTGAAAATCCAATAGCAAAGTATCTTGCTCCATTGTTTTGTCTGAATTCATATAATTTTGTTTATGATATTAAATATCCTGTGCTGATTTCTTTGAGCAAAAATGATTTTGTATTCCAGTATGCTTTACTTGTAGTGATAGACAATAACCAACCAAGAGAAAATAAGATTGCAATTGACCAGAGTTACGATGATGCTTCAATAATATGTGAAAACCCTGGAAAAGAAATCAAGATTCATACTCTAGCTGCGAGGGAAGACGGTTCTTTAATTCCCCTACAAGACGCCAAGATATCATACGAGTGTGTTAGTTCTGTATGTGATATTGGTGCTACTAACAAAGATGCTTCTCTCGTGGCTAAATTCCCGCAATGCTTGAATGGGATGCTTATTGCTGAGAAGGAAGGATATCATGGAACAAGGGAAGAAATATCAACAAACCAGGAACAGTCAGTTACTATGATACTTGAACCATATTATGCTCTAACTCTTAATATAAGGATAATTGATGGAAGTGCAATCAGAAATATTTCCAAAAATGAACAAGTTGTATTCCTACTTGAAGAGCCTGACAAGGGTTATGAAACTGCTGTCACAAAAGATTCTGAAAAAGTCAGATTGATATCAGGAAATTATCATGTTACTTCCTACATAATACAGGAATCTAGGGCAGGAGGTTTTAAAATCGAAGGCAAAGAGGTAGAAACTTGTGTTGAAACACCAAAGAAATCAATACTTGGATTCTTGGGGGCAACTACAAAAGAATGCAAGACAATCAAACTGGATGATTATTTAATGGAGCAGGCAATTACAGGGGGAGTTGAATTTGATTTTAGCATAGACAGAAAAGATTTAGCAAGGGGCAAAACGATTACATTATATACCATAAGAGAAGGACTTCCGTCCAACACTGACGAGCTGATGGGTCTTCATGAAAGAATAAAACAGAACGTTGATAATAAATTCAAAGTTCCGGAGATAAGATGAAAACAGGGATAGCTTTGTTTTGTATGTTTTTGATTGTTCTA
>JACOZS010000085.1 GCA_016181215.1 Candidatus Woesearchaeota archaeon | reverse complement strand
TGGGCATCAGAAAAACTCAAAATACTTTTATCATCCAGCCAGGAAATTCTCCAATTCATTTCAGGATCGCTGGATAAACCGGTTTCAATTGCGTGCACTTCTTTTTCTTTTTCCTGAAATGCTTCTTTCAAGGAATCAAATCCTGACATGGAACCAAACACAGAAAACCAAGGAGTCCACGCGTGTGCAGGAATAATCTCAATATCCTTGTTTATCTCATGCATCATCTCAACTAATTCCACACATGAAATATTGAATATTGGTCTTCCATCGTAATCCAATCTTCCTCTTTTTCCTAACTGTTCTATAATTTGATCAGCAGTTTCTAAATTAGGCACTAATATTAGGTTATGTACTCTTCTTCCTTTATTATCTTGCGTGTATATTAATGAAATTTCAGTTTGTAATATGAATGGAAAACCGGAGTTGCTCTTCAATATCCCATTATCATCTTGTATTAGATTACTTTTAATTTCTTGAATCCATTTAGGATGTTGAAAATCTCCAGTGCCCAAAAGGTGAATCCCTTTTATTCTGGCCCATTTTTCAAGATTAGTTAGGTCCAAATCCTTGCTGCATGCTCTGGCATACTTAGAATGAATGTGTAAATCAGTGCATACTTAGAATGAATGTGTAAATCAGTTATCACTTCCATATTTATCAGGAAATCATCTGAATTTATAAAGTTTTAGAAATCTTACTTCTTTTCCTCAATATGTTCAATATAATCAACCATGCTATAAAAGCGATTGCAAACATTATCATAAATAAGAGTTTAAATCCAAACGCAGCCGCTATGCCTGCTCCGATAAACGCTGCAATACCTTCAGTAATTTTAACTGACGCCTCGTAATCAGCCCATTCAGTATCAGTTTTTTTATGATCTAGGTTTTTCGAATAAAGACTATCAAACGCAGGAGTTCCAAGGGCCCAGGCTACACCAAGATAGGTTTGCACTATAAACAAATGCCAGGGTTCTGAAATAAAGAGATACCCCAAAAACCCAAAAGAAGCTAAACCAAAACCTAAAACCACAAAAAGTTCGTCTTTCTTAATACGATCCTCAACTTTTCCCATAATAAGAACTGTTATTCCTATTGATATCGCATACAGTGCCCAAGCCCACCCAGCAGTTAGTATGTTTCCGCCAATTTGTTCTACAAAAATAGCGTATATGGGGCCGAACAAACCTGCTGCTAAATTATAAAAGATAGAGGCAATAAGAATATACAGAGTTCTTAATGCTCACAGGAGCAGATATCGCATCTCTATAAACATATTTTAAATTAATTTTTAATAAATCCTCAAATGGGGTATCCTGTAATCCGCTAGTTTCTAAGTCGCATGTAACTGTTTTAATATTATTCACCAGCTTTACCTGTCCTGAACTTCCTGTAAATCTGCTACAACTAACCCTGGCAGATCCGCTTGGTATGCTCGTTGTGACAATAACCTGATCTTTCTTGTCTTCAGCTCCGCCGCAATAATTGCTAAACGCGCCAGGAGCATAAACTAATCCTTTCCCGACATTAACTACATCAAAGGTCATCCTTATCTTATTTACCCCAACAGGCCTGGCTTGCAGATTCCTTACCTGTAATGGAGCTCCGGAATTTTCAACCATTAGCGCCTGGTTCTCAACATCACATACTTCAGGTAAATTGCTTCTTTGCAAAACATTCTTTCTTAAGCATAATTTAGTTATTGCATTTGTTTCATAATCATAGCATACGTCTGCCCTTAAATTCAAAGTCAAGTCCGCTGGCAGATCAGGTTTATAATTTGCTTTACCAAACTCTAATTCTTCTATTCCGCCCGGCAGTTGCTGACTTATTCCCTTGCTCGCTCCGTCTAATATGAAATTACTTTTTACATTCAAATTGCTTAATCCTAATGCCTCCCTGGCTATTCCGCTCAAACTGGCTGTTAAACCGCCGGAAGGAATTGTATACTCTCCGCCGTTAGTTAATATCAAAGTTATGAAAAACTCTTGTTGTCCTGCATCCAAAATCTGTAATGGCGGCTGGTCTTCTGCAAACGCAAAATCCACTCCTTGTGTCCCGCCTAAAAAGGCCCCGGCCTGTTTTGGTTCTGAAGATCTAAACTGCTCACATCCAATAACAAAGAAAACTAATAAAACCGCTAAAATCACCCTCTTTTTCATATTCTTTTTCAATTCTCACATATATTTAAACTTAACTAAGTCTTCCCAATAACTTTAATTTCATTTGTGTGTATCTTATATTCATAAGTGAACTTTAAAGAAACCTTCATGGGGTAAGCTGTTCCAGCAGGCGCTGATAAACCTTGATTAATTAAATAACATTTGACAATAGTTGAGTCTTCTACCCTAAGAGGTACTACTTCATTTTGTTCTCCTGGAATTACGTTCTTTGAATAGCACTCAAAACCACTAGGCTTAGAAAAAATAAGTTCCTTAATTTGTCCTCCGCCCAAATTATCTATTCTAAACTCCAAATATGGATAGTATCCTTCTGTTATTACTTAATTTCTCCCCTTCAAGAATCTCAACGCATTTCTCGGCTCCAGCTATTGTTTCAATCTCGCCAAGGCATATTGTTGGATTATACTCTCTGGCAACCTCATAAGAAACCGACGCAAAAAACTGGTCTCCGTCTCCAACATTAACTATTTTTTTACCAAAAGGAAATACGTGATTAACCTCTGTGTAATTTTTTCCTTCTATTACGGCTGCATCTAATTCTAAGGTACCAGATTCAGTTAAAACACCAAGGGTATCATAAATTTTAAATTGTGGGTTCATTGGTTCAGTAATATAATTAGTAAATTTAACTGCAACAAAAAAAGGCACGCCTATTATTATTTCATCTGTAGGGGGTTTTCCAGGTAAAAACGAGATAACTATTCCTCTTCCTCCAGTATAACTTTTCTCACCTACTTGAAAAAAAGTACATCCATACACCAAGAGAAGTACGATAAAAACAAAAAATAGTTTCCTCATTATGACGCACCCGGTATTTTTCTTATTTCTAATTCAGCAGTCGCTAACTTTTCAAAGGCATAATCATAGCTAACTTCAGCAACAAGATTCTCATACATCCCAAGTTCCTGTTTCGGAGTTTGAACTGTAAAAGCACACCAGTAAGTTATATCTGGTAATGTCTGATTTAATCTAGAATTAAGATCATCAATGTAAGCTGGTTTCAGTTCGTAATTACCTCCACTTCCAGAGAACGCGCAGTTATTAGTCACAACGACTAAACTATTTGGTACCAAAATTTTTAAGCTCTTGACATTAATTATTCTGCCCATCCATCCGCTTGCTCCTAATAACCTAATTCCAAACTGGTACTCCCCTGGTGTTGTAAGCGGTTGTTCAGCATTAACAGTCATGCTTAGTGTGGCCAGACCGCATCCAGAAATACATTCTGTTTGAGTAGTTCTCTCTTTCTTATTTAAATAAGCATAAGAAATATCTTTAAACGGATCTTTGATATTTCCCAATAACTCATTTGTTAAAGTATACGCTCTTAATCTTGATTTACTTATCATTTCGTATACAGATCCGAATTCCACGTCGAACTTTTTACTATTGCTGTTTTCTGAAAGAGAAACTGGATTAAATTGGGCAGTTAAAAATAACGTCTTGTTTTCCAATTTTTGTATGTTATATGGAAGCCCGACCAAATTAGTTGCCTGTTCTATGGAAGTGGGTTTACTTATTTCCTGACCATTAACCAGAATCTTGCTATATCTATACTTCCCCCCATACGTTTCCGTATCATTTATTCTAAAATAAAAATACGCCTTGGTATCAATATCTAGCGCATCAACATAAACTTTGGTTACTAATTCCGGATTTTCATTCAGTAAATAGTAGCTCCTAAGCGGTTTTAGTTCATTAACAATCCGTATTCCTTTTTTAATCTCTTGTGGCTTGGCATTTGGATTTGTAAACCCATAACTTTCATAAAACCATTGATGGATAAATCCCTGTTGACCTGCTAT
>JACOZS010000031.1 GCA_016181215.1 Candidatus Woesearchaeota archaeon | reverse complement strand
TAGCACAGCCATTGTTGCAGGATGTACTGCCTGACTTGACAGCCCGGTATTCCTGCATCTTCCATATCTCAATCTAAAACCGCCATGCCCCATCGGATAAGTAAACACAGGTCTTCCAGCAACCACATCTTTAATAAATCCAAAATCGGGTTTTATCTTTTCGTGTTTTCCTTCTTTATCCTTGGCTCTTATTTTTTGCTGAACCTTAACAAACTCCTCCAAAAAAATCCAGTTGCCCATATCGAAATCTTTATACCATTTTGAAAATTTGTTCCAAAACTTAGAAGCTTTCTGCGTTAAACACTCTCCAAGAACTAAACAAACCCCGTTTCTTAAAAGGTTGGTGTCTATCCTGTCTAAATCTCTGTGATTGCTAACCTCCATCTCCTCGCTAGGAGTTCCATCTATCTGCATGGGTAAATGTTGTAACATAAACGCAAGTTCTTCCTCGCTCGGCAAGTATTGTAAGTTAGTTATCCTTTCGTGAAAGTCATTTAATTCCGTTATAGTTCTCTTAATCTCTTGTTCCGTGATATCATATTCAGCATATCCAAATTGTTTTCTGACATAATCAACTAAAGCAAGCCAAATGCAAACAGCTGTAGTTCCGGCACTTCTTATTGGGCCTGAAAAAACAATATTAAAATATTCCTTGCCATCTCTTCTTTTTCTAAATTTCAGCTCAGTAAATCCTTCAAGAGGGCTTGCTACAACCCCGTTAGTTAAATAAGCCATCCCCAATCTTAATCCGGTTTCAATATTTTTTAATTCACTTCCACAGTCCCCAAATTTACCTTGCGCGGTTTCCAATGAAACGGCCATCGCTACCCTCCAATCCTGCATCCCATACTGTCCCTCTAACTCTCTGATTCTAGAAATCATCTCCTCTTTTTTCAAGGTTGGAGCCACGGTTAAAATTAAACTTACCGATCTTTCTACCATATCCTTTGCAATGGGGATCTCAACAAACTCTTCAGGATCATAACCCCTTGCTCTTGCTAAATTAGCATTATGATATGCTCTGCCGACTTCCTTTTCTATACTTTCGAAATATTCCTTCATTTTAAAACTTCATCATCTTTATTTCTCTGCTTTTCAAGTTCATGATTGGAACCTTGCCTGGATCAGGTTCATGTCCAACCTTTTCCTGGAATTTTGTCTTAGACTGCCAGCAGCTGGCAGCAATAGTAGAAATCCCATTATAATTTCCTATGGAGCTTTTGTGTATGTGCCCGGTGGCAAATATGTCCGGAACCCGGTCTATAACTAAAGCGTCTTCGTCTACTTCTGGGATGTAAAGTGTAGAGCTGTGTGCTGGTGCAAGATGTCTTCTCTGCAGGGCATATTTAGCAATCAAATCCGGTCTTTGACACCCGCCTGCTTCTCTGATGCTATTAACTTCATAAGCATAATAATCAAAACTATATCCGTGATACATTAGTACATTAAATCCCGGAAAGTCTTCTGTGGAATCTACGTTTACATACGCTGGATTACTCACGCTTAGTACATTCGGAAGATCTCTCAGCGGCGCGGCCACTTCTTTCAGCGCGGGCTGGGGTTCAGATAATCTGCAGGCATCATGATTCCCAGGGCAAATAATCACTTTAACATCATCCCTTATTTCCCTAAAAAGTTTTGCGCACTTATCATATTGTGCATATATGTCCAGGATATTCAATTCCTTATGTTGTTCTGGATATATTCCAACCCCATCAACGATATCTCCAACAACAAATAAATACTTTAATTTTTTTGCGATTTCTTTTTGTTGTGTGCTTCCAACTTTTCCATTTATCCAGCTAACGAACTTTTCAAAGTCTCTTTCCAAAAAAAGCTTGCTCCCAACATGCACATCAGATATAAACGCAGCATATGTTTCTTGCGGTGCGCTTTTCGGTTCCATATTCAGCATAATATCTGGAAAGATTATGTCATTAACAAAAATAATCTTGCCGCCGCACACCCCTGTGATTCCAATCACTTCGTCGGAGCAGATGTCTTTAGCAATAGTCCACAAACGTTCTCTTGTCTTGTTGATTAAAACGTTTATGTGTCCAGTAGGATCCTCTAACGTCAGCATAACATTCCCGTTCTTTGTAATTGATTTCTCATACACCAGCCCAATAACCGAAACCTGTTCTTTAAACGTCTTTCCTATGAGTCTATTAATTGAGGTGAGATTCTGTAGTTCAGTTCTGTTCTGTAAAAATTTTTTCAGGGAATTGTATCTTGTTGTAAAATAAGAAACAAAATGCTGCAGTTCCCTTTTTCTGACTTTTTCAGGGTATGATTTGACTACAATTGCTGTTGCTTCAAGTTTTTCTGTGGTTTTCGGTTTGATTACTTCAATCCGTTCTTCTTTTTGTTCCTGTAATACTATGCTGACTTCTTTTTGTGGATCCACCTTATAATTTATGATATCCAAGAAGGTCCGGTAAATCTTTGAGTCTCTGCCCTTCTCTTTGTCTGCCCGTGATTTTTCAAATTCAATCCAATTTATATCCAGGCCATTGCCGTTCTTTGTCCCGTTCATCATGTCAGGATTTATTACTGCGGCCCTATCACCGCCAAACACGCTAGAAAAACCATTTAATAATGCTTGAGCTGTTCCAGACTCTAAAAATTCTGGGCTTACTAAGAATCCTTTTTCTAGCAGGCTATTTATCAATTCTTCGTTCATAATGCCAATCCGTCTTTCAACAAATTTGCTACATTCGGTATAGTAGATTGTGGAATTGCCAGACTTATTTCTCTGGTTCTCCCGTATCTCCCCTTGCTTATCACCTTAGCATTAATTATTCCAAGCATATCAAGTTCAGCAATGATATCAGAAACTCTTCTTTGTGTTAGTGGTCTCACTCCGGCACCAAAACACGCTTCTTTGTACACTCCATAAATGTCACCAGTAAAAATGGGTTTTTTAGAACCGTCTCCGCATACCGTCAGAACAGAATACAGTGTAATCCTAAATTGTTTTGGTTGCGTGTTAATTATATCCAAGACCCTGTCTCTTTCTATCTTGTCTTCTGCTTGGTCTATGTGCTCTATTCTTACCTTGCCGTTGTTTTGTCTCTCTGCAAGTTCACCTGCCACCCTTAACAGTTCCAGGGCCCGTCTGGCGTCTCCGTGCTCCCTTGCAGCATATGCAGCACATTTTTCAATTACCCCGCCGTCAAGGGTTTCATCTTTAAATGCGGTTTTAGATCTCTGCCTTAATATCTTTTGAAGCTGTACTGCATTATACGGAGAAAAGACAAGCTCTTCCTCGCTAAGGCTGCTTTTAACCCTGGGATCTAAATTATCAGTAAAAACAAGATCATTGCTTATTCCAATTATCGAAACCTCGCTGTTTTTAAGTTCAGAATTAATTCTTGTTAGATTGTATAATATCTCGTCTCCGGTCTTGTTCACTAATTGGTCTATTTCGTCTAATATCAGAACTAAAATTGATTTCTCCTTGTCTAATGCCCTCAAAAAAAACTTATATATCTCGTCTGTTGGCAATCCCGTAGCCGGCACCTCTTCTCCAAACTCTCTGCATAACTGAGCCATGAGCCTGTACTCAGTATCTGCAACCCGTTTTAGTTTACAGTTCAAATAAAATACTTTTAAATTAACTCTGTTTTTCTTTGCAACTTCCAATAGTTTTTCCACAACGTGTTTTGCTACAAGAGTTTTTCCAGAACCGGTTCTACCATACACAAAAACATTAGAGGGTTTTTCCATCCTTAGGGCTGGAGCTAAAATGCTCGCTAATTGAGTGATCTGCTTTCCGCGATAAGGTACCTGATCTGGCGTGTAGTTCCCCTGCAACGCCTTTTTATCAAGAAATATGCTCTCTTTTTTCAAAAAACCTTCTAGAAAGTTCGTAAGATTTTCGCCCATGCCACCTTAGATTTAAACTTTGTATTTAAGCATTGTTACACTTTATACTATACACCCAGACCTATATTTCCCATGGAGATAATTCTTTATAAATACCGCTTTTGATTTTGATAATCACTGAAAGATTAACACCTCGGTTTCCGATAGAAAAAATTCCTAATTCTTATTATTCCACCATCCGATACCATCTATTTGATAGAAAGTGCTAGAAAGAATATTTTGTAGAATAGAAAAACTTAAAAACTAAATAATAATATAATATATATTATTCTTAATTATAATATCAATATAAAGCCAATAGACCACAAATAACCAAATCCCCCAGAAAACCCCACCAAAACTACCAAGACCTCAACCAATCCACCAAAACCACCCACATAACCAAAATAGGCCATTTAAAGTCAAAAACCAATCCCACCACCCAAAAATCCCGAGACAAAAACCAACAAAACCTCCAAACGAAACCAAGGGGAGGGAGTATAATCCTCATTTTTCTCCAAAAGAAACCAACACCACTTTAATAAGGATATAAACAGTTCAACATATCAATTAAACTCGCGAAAGTTTTATATACATCAAAATCAAAACTACAGCATCAAAAAGGGTGGAATAATGCCAGAAGAAGAAAAAAGACATTCTAAACAAATGCTTGGAAAAACCGTAGTTACAAAATCCGGAAAGAGATTCGGCGAAGTTGGAAACCTGACCTTTGAAATGCGAACAGGCGAATTAATGCACCTTTTACTGAGAAATCCAACAGCATACGCAGAAGGGCTTTCATTAGAAAGAGATTCTCAGAACAGCATATTGATCCCATTCTCCTCTGTAATCGCAGTAGGCGACTTCGTAGTTGTTGCAGAAGAAGATATAATCTGAATAAAAGACCATACCATCGAGCCTCCGGCTATCAGTTGCTTCAAACATTCGCGAGAACTTTACAGCTTACAAAAAGGTTAAGTTAATATACCTTTTTCTCTATAATATTCAAAATGCAACTAAACTTTAAAACCACAAAAGACATAAAAGTACCAACCGAACTATGGAAACAGGTCCTTGGCCAGGATCAAGCAATTCAAATAATTAGAAAGGCCGCCAAACAAAGACGCCACGTTTTATTAATAGGAGAACCGGGGTGTCTAATCGGGGACGAGAGGGTCTTTCAAAGTAACGGCGCGATCTTAAAAATTAGCGACTTTGGAACTACTCACCTAGAAAAAATAAAAAAGAGCGTGATGATAGGGAGCGGCCATAAAACCGCACTTGCCAGTGTTTTTCACACATATAAAAACCAACCAACCATGGAAATAGTTACTGAGTCAGGGAAAAGTATTAAAGGCACCCATAACCACCCGATTCTAATCGTAGAGAAAAAGCAAGGATTTACTGGAGGCAGCTCCACAAGAAGGTGGAAACGCCTTGACGAAATAAAAGAGGGCGAAAGAGTCGCCGTAGTAAGCGGAGTTAGATGCACGATTAAGAAATACATAAAAACGAATTTCTCTAACATAAGTAGAAAAAAAATGGGCCCTAAATTCCACGGCAAACTTCCAATCAAAGTAACACCAGATATTGCTGCGTTATTTGGGTATATAATCGGTGATGGCTGGGTGAATTCTAAAAAGGAAAGGCTTGGTTTTGTAGTTGCTGAAGATGAGAAGGATATACTCAAAAAGACAATCTCTTTTGTGGAAAAGAATTTCAGTATAACACCACGCCACTATAAGAGGGTTAGGCAAGATAGAAACATGCCACTCCATTATATAGAGATAAATAATCAAAATATTTACCATAACTTGAAATTTTTACAAGAGAAAAGAATCCCAGATCTTATATTAAGATCAGGCAACAAAGTTGCAGCATCTTTCTTAAAATGGTTATTCACAGCAGACGGTACGGTTTATAACAAAGGTAGGGGTCGCAGAGGCATAGCCCTCAAATCAAAAAATCTGGAACTATTGAGAGATGTTCAGACAATGCTATTGAGATTTGGCATATTTTCGAACATAGCAACCATCTACGGAAAATCAAAACATAGTGATCTGCAATTACATATAAGGAGGGGATACGACATAATAAAATTTCATAAAAAAATAGGTTTCGCCTGCCGAAAAAAAATTAAGGTCCTAAATTCATTGGCAGCAGATGCTATTAAATTTGCAAGAGTCAGAAAACAAATAGGAGAAAAAGTAGTAAAGGTAATAAAAGAAGGATATGCGGATGTATTTGATATAGAAGTACCGGAAGGTCATAGGTTTGTCGCAAACGGCATAATTTCGCATAATACCGGTAAATCCTTAACAGGACAAGCCCTGGCAGAACTCTTACCAAAAGAACGTTTAGTAGACATACTCTCTATCAACAATCCGCAGGATGAAAATATCCCGGTTATCAAAACCGTTCAGCGCGGCAAAGGCAAAGAACTCATAAATAAACTCAGACTTAGATTGTCAAATAGTTTTAAATATCAAAACCTCGTTTTTTTCATCCTAGTTCTTTTAACCATGATAACCCCGTGGTGGATTAGAAAAGAATACGGAGATATAATGGCTGCAGCCTCCCTTCTTGGATCTATGATGTTTCTGGCAATCTTCATGTTATTCATTAATTTAAACAAAAGAGTTAAATTGGTTTCAGGAAACGGAGCAATCCCGAAATTGTTAATTGATAATTCAGACAAACAAAAAGCTCCATTTATTGATGCTTCAGGCACGCACGCCGGCGCATTACTAGGAGATGTTTTACATGATCCATTACAAACAGGGGGTCTAGGTACTCCAGCATACGAGCGCCTTGTTCCAGGAATGATACACCGCGCAAACGGAGGGGTCTTATTTGTAGATGAAATTGGAAATTTGCAGCCGCATTCTCAGCAAGAATTACTAACAGCAATGCAAGAAAAAAAATACCCAATAACAGGTCAATCAGAAAGATCCTCCGGAGCCATGGTCAGGAGTAATCCAGTTCCCTGTGATTTTGTTTTAGTCGCAGCAGGCACAGTAGAAACAATAAAAAAAATGCACCCTGCCCTAAGATCCAGAATAAGGGGATATGGCTACGAAGTTCATATGAACAGCATAATAGACGATACTCAAGAAAACTGCGACAAAATCGCAGTATTCATCGCCCAAGAAGTAGCTAAAGATAAGAAAATCCCGCCATTTAGCAGAGCAGCAGTTTTAGCTATAATAGAAGAAGCAAAAAAACGTGCAGGCCGTGCTGGAAAATTAACTCTCCGCTTGCGAGAACTTGGCGGACTATTAAGAGCAGCAGGCGACCTTGCCCTGGAGGAAAAAGCAAAAGTCGTAGAAACAAAACACGTTATTGCCGCAAAAACCCTCGCAAAAACCCTCGAACAACAGATTGTAGATAAGTACATAGAGGATAAAAAAGCATATGACGTAATACTAGTCAAGGGAAACATCATAGGCCGCGTTAACGGATTAGCAGTAATGGGCTCCCAAGGCTACTTTTCAGGCCTCGTTTTACCGATAGAATCAGAAGTAACCATCGGCGGCAAAAAATCAGAATTTATAGCTACTGGTCGTTTAGGAGAAATCGCAAAAGAGGCAGTCAAGAATGTTTCAGCAATAATTTTAAAATACTTTGGAGAGGACATAAAAGAAAAATATGATATTTTTGTACAATTCCTGCAAACCGCAGGAGAAGGCGTGGAAGGAGACTCTGCATCAATAGCAGTAGCAACAGCCATAAAAACGTGCCAGTCAGGCAAGATACAGCACTTACTGGTTCCTTATCAGTTCGCGGAGAAGTTCTAGCAGTAGGAGGCGTAACTCGAAAAGTAGAAGCAGCAATAGAAGCAGGCATTTTAAGAGTTATAATTCCAAAAGCCAATGAAAATGACATAATTCTTGCCCCGGAAATTAAGCGCAAAATCAAGATAATTCCAGTTTCAAACATAAGAGACGTTCTTAAAGAAGCCTTAGTATGGAAAGGAAAAGAACATATTCTGAGTAAAATAAAGTAAAGCTTATAAACCTTTAAGCTAGGTCGTTTCTTGTGATATCAAATGCCAATACTAGGAGTAAACATAGAAAAAATAACCGCCAGTAAGGATAGTCCAGTAAAAGGAAAGATTGAAATTAAACACAACGTCAAAATAACAGATCTGCAGGAAGCCAAAATTGAAATTTCTCAAGACAAGCAAGCGCTCAGATTTTTCTTTGACTATCAGGTAGATTATGAACCAAAAATCGGCATAATTTCCTTAAGCGGAGACGTGCTTTATGTAGACGAAACTAAGAAAATTAAGGATATGCTCGCTGAATGGAAAAAAGGCAAGAAAATAGGGCAGGAATTAGCAACGCATGTAATAAACACAATTCTGACAAAATGCACAATAAAGGCCCTTTCCTTAAGCCAAGAGGTTAACCTACCACCGCATCTTCCACTACCAAAAGCCTCAACCAAAACAAATACGAAAAACTATATAGGGTAACTGGCTTAACCGAATATCTTAAATACAATACTTTATTATGCTCTAGGATGTCTAAACTATCTGAAAACACGCGCAAAAAGATTAAAGAACAAATAATTAGTAATGTATTCGAACACAGTCCAAAGGCACTATTCACTTCAGAATTGGCGTCTATGCTTGCTAGGGATGAAGAGTTTATAAAGCGCTTACTGATAGAATTAAAAGAACAAGGTATCTTAGAACCAGTATCCAAAAACCCAAAGGGCAAACAACTCTTATCAAGAAGGCGATGGAGACTAACAGAAGCAGCACTTAAGGCAGTGGAAAAACAGTAAGCAAGGTGAACTTGCCACACAACAACACACACAATCCAACCCAACAGCGTACAATGCCGTACAACAATACCGAGCAATGCCGTACAATGCCGAACAATGACAAGCAACGCCAATCACCGAATATGCGCATATTAATCATTTACATTCGACAAACACCCACATAAACTATATAAATAACCGCATTCTACAAATATAAGGGTTAAAATGGACGTAAACGAGTTAGGAGTAAAAGTTAAGGGTTCTTTCTCAAAAGTAAGAGAAGATATAGATTCGCTTAGAAAAGACTTAGATTCATTAAAAAACGAATTTTTCCACCTTAAAAATGAAACTACGGCTAAAATAGACGAATTATTAAGAAAGCCAGAAGATAAAGACCTTTTTTTTGTTTCCAGTGGAAATAAAGGAGTACAGGCGTACGACGTACAACG
>JACOZS010000084.1 GCA_016181215.1 Candidatus Woesearchaeota archaeon | reverse complement strand
GGGCACTAATTACATCAAAGAGATCAGAGAAAAACAAGGCAGGACAGCTGAAGTGAAACTGCAATGCGAGAGAGACATTGAAATAGATATTAAGGATGCAAGTTTGTCTGGAAGTGAAATTAATGTTTTAGTTGAAAATAAAGGCAGCAAATTTGACGGATTTGTAATGAGGGTCTTTGGCAGCGGAGTGGACGTTGTGGACCTAATACACTTTATTAATGCGGCAGAGGTTAAAGATATTAAATTTGATTATAATTCGGATAAAACTGGAATAGTTTCAAAAGTTGAGGTAATACCCAAGATAAGACTAGGCAAGGGGGTTTATGAAACATGCTCAAGCAAATCAATAACTTACAAAATGACCGGAGGTTAACATGAAAAAGAGAGGTATAAGTCCATTGATAGCAACAGTACTTTTGATAGGATTTACTGTAGCATTAGCTGTATTGGTGATAAACTGGGGCGTTGAATACACTAAGAAAACCACAGAACAAACTGGGAAGACAACTACTGCGGCACTTAAATGCGCAACAGAATTGAATTTTGACCTGGTTAAATTTGATTGTGCATCAGGATCGATAACTGTAGATAATAAAGGAGCTATTGATATAAAGTCAATAATATTCAGGGTATACAAAGGAAACAGCGTGACTCCTGATTTGGATGCAGGAAAACAAGGCGTAACTAAATTTAATGTAAGAGGCTTTACTCTTGCAGGCGGTGCGAACGCGGATAAAATAGAAGCTTTAGCAACTATTGCAGGAGAAGAAGGTTCAGAGGATATAACCTGCAGCCAGGCACCAAAGGCCTTTGAGACCTCATGTTAAGAAAAGGAGACATATGGGTAGGTGCTGTTCTGTACATAGCTTTGGGAGTGATAGTCATTGCCGTACTCTTAGCGGCAGGACTTCCCATGATAAACAAGATTAAGGATAGGAATGTTGTTCTGCAGACAAAAGAGCTTATGTACATCTTGGATGATACTGTTAGAACTGTAATTAATGAAGGACCTGGGAGCCAGAGACAGTTGAATCCGTTTGTTGTGAAATCAGGCAACTTCTTTGTTTATTCTGACAGCTTTAACTGGACTTTTGAAACCAAGGTGCTAGTGTTGGAACCAGGGATTACAAAAAAGGAGGGCCTGCTGTTTATTAATGTAGAAGAATCCAGGAAAGAGGATTTTTATGATGTTAATCTTGGTTTGGTTTACAAGGATATGGCGTGGTTAAGATTGAGTTCTCAGTACCAGAATCCGTTTGCAGGAGATTTCAGCGTATTTGTGAAGAATACCGGGGAATTTACGAATGAAGATTTGGATTTGCCGATTGTTGAGATTAAAATAACTTGATTAACTGAATAGTGGTTAATAATGGAAAGGTTTATAAATACTTTTTTTACAAATACAAAGAATTAAATATCTAAAGGACTTATATTTAATGATGATAGTAGAAAACAGACTAATCGAAAGAACAACGAAATTCCGTCCAAACGAGACTAGACGAGATGTTGATTTAGAAAGAAGACTAGGATTTCTTGTAGACAGAACAGTTAAAGGTAAAATGAGTTTTGATCGTTTATATAGCCTTTATCAAATGTTTGAAGATAGGGTTACTTATGATAATCCGAACTTTTTAGAAGATGAAAAATCAAACCTTCTATTAAAATACGCTTTTAGTTGTTTATATCAGCTACATGATAGGTTTGCTAGAGAACAACCAAATATGAACTTTTGGACTGAACTATCAAACATATTACTGGGGAGAGCTGATATATCTTTTACTGTAGAATGCGATAAAAGAGAGCGTAGGATCATTTATCTTTCATATACTATCGGAAATGAGACTTATCCTGTAAGAATTGAAGATGTTTAATTGGTTGAGTGCCCCTTTATGATAAATATAATCATAGCAATAATAATTATAACTAAAAGAGGCAGTAATCCAGGGTTAGGTTGTATCTTCGAAGCATAACCGACTAAATCTATTTGAGAGAATGCAATAAATGAAGAAGATACTATAACTACCAATAATGCTATCAACTTGCCTTCCAGACCTCTTTTTCTTTTACGGTACATTTGCGATATTTCCCAATGCCTATGCAAAACCCGGCTTCCAATTGGAGGGTGTGATGGATGTTTACCGAGTTCAAACTGTTTTGAATATTTACCCCTACTTTTAACATATTTTACACCATATAAATCGCTTCCTCGTAAAAGTTCATGAGTTTTTCCTATTAATCCCCTTTCAAATAAGCTTTTAGCTTTAGAGGAGGAAATGCTATCGTTCTCATCAAGATACTCCTTTGGTCCCCAGTATCTGATTACCGATACAGAATCTAAATTAGGTTCTAGTTTGCTTGTGCTGTAATCTGGCTTTTCTTTATGTAACTCAATCCATTCCCCATTTTCAACTTTATTATTTGCATTTTCATAAATTCTGATGGCGTCTCTTAAAGGAACACTTTTCTTTATTGCTTCTTGAATGCTTTCGTTCTCTGCTAAAAGCTTTTTTACACTTCTTCTCTTCATTAGTTTACATTACTTTATGATATTTATTAATCTTTTTAGTCATATGGAGTGCTTCAAGAAGAGAAACGTTTTTATATTAGGTTTCTTGCTTTGTTTTGGGAGAAAAGAGGGAAATGTGGCCTTTTGAAAAAAGAGAGATTCAACCAGAAGCTAAAACCAGATTCAGCCTTGGGCAGTCTAAAATAGTGGCATTGCCTGATATGGTGGATAAGACTAATTTGGATGTTAGATATGAGTTAATCCCGCCTTTTGTTAATGTTCATATCTTCTGGGACAGGAATACAAGCGAACTAGTCTATAACGTAGAGGAACCAATATTAGATCTAAAAGAGAAAACATTGTTAAATTTGATTGAAGACGGACTTAAAGAATTAATTGAATGAGATAGAGCCTTTAATGCGGGATTTTTTCATAGAGGATATACAATGCAACGGAGTGAATACTCCGCTTTATCTAGTGCATAGAAAATACAGAAATTTGAGAACAAACATAGTTTTTAATGACCTTCGTAAATTAACAAGTTTTGTTGAAAAGTTAGCACAAAAATGCGGACAGTATGTTTCTTATGCAAATCCTTTGTTGGATGCGGCTTTGCCGGATGGATCCAGAGCAAACGCAACTTACACGCAAGATGTTACGTCAAGAGGGCCTACCTTTACAATCCGTAAATTCACTAAAATTCCATGGACCCCCACACAATTAATCCAGATGGGGACGATAAGCCCCGAGATCTTAGCTTACATGTGGATGGTAATTGAAAGCCAGGGGAATTTTTTAGTGATAGGCGGAACTGGATCTGGAAAGTGTGTTGTTGGAAGCACTCCCGTTTACTTATCGGACGGGACTATAAAAAATATAAAAGAACTAGTTGAAGAAAAATTTAAAATAACTAAAGTAAAGAATCATGATGACTGGGAATATGTTGATGGCGATGGTACAGAAATACTATCCTTAGATAAGAATAAACTAAAGGTAATAAAAGCGAAGATAGACAAGTTTTGGAGACATAAAGCACCTAAAAAACTGATTAAAATTAAAACCAGGAGCGGGAGAGAGATTATTACTACCCCGGAACACCCATTTTTCACATTTAAAGAAGGCGGGATAGTTAAAATAAGGGCAGATAAGATAAAACAAAAAGAAAGAATTGCGGTTCCCCGCACCCTTCCCATAGAATGTAAGCCCAAAGTTGAAATCCTGGGGGAGCATCTAAAAAATAGAACAGATGTTTACGTGTGTAATGCATTCGACAAGATTACTAAAGCCCTACATCTTCTTAAAACTAAAAGTAATAAAAATGAAAAACAAATTGCAGAGGAGTTGGGGATTAAAGCTAAAACATTATCCTGCTGGAAGAATGAAAATGCAATTCCACTTAAGTATTATCATAATATTTTATAATTAGAACTTATATTTAAAGGTTGTTACCGAACATATATATGCTATCACAATAAATCATATATTAATAGGTATTTTATATAAATTCAG
>JACOZS010000030.1 GCA_016181215.1 Candidatus Woesearchaeota archaeon | reverse complement strand
AGTTCTTCCCTAATTATGTATAACAAACCTCAAAGAAGTCCAGAAGAACAGCAGGAGTTTGAGCTTTCAAGAGTTAAAATACCTAGAGGTAAAGAAATATTCGGAATCCTAGAGCAAAGATTAGGCGGCTCAAGAACAAAAGTAAGATGTCTTGATGGTAAAACAAGGGTATGTCGAATTCCAGGCAGATTAAAAAGAAAACTATGGGTCAGAGAAGGAGATTTAGTTTTAGTAGAACCTTGGGAATTGACCGGGGATGAAAAAGGGGATATCGTCTTTAAGTATACTCACGCGCAAATAGATTGGCTAAGGAAAAAAGGTTATTTAAAACAACTAGATTCAATAGAAGAATTCTGACCATGTTCGCATCAACAACAAGAATTCCAAAAGAAAGGATTGCAGTCCTGATAGGAACAAAGGGCCAAACAAAAAGACAGATAGAAAACGCCTCAAACACAAAATTAAGAATCTCTCAGGAAGGCATAGTAGAAGTTTCCAGCGAAGATAATTTTAATGTTTACATAACCCTGCCTGTAGTCAAGGCAATAGCTCGCGGTTTTAATCCAGAAAAAGCATTAACCTTATTGAAAGAAAACAGAAGCCTTGAAATTTTAAACATTCAGGATTACATAGGAAAGTCAAAGAAGAAGATATATTCCACAAAAGCCCGTTTAATTGGTACTCAAGGAAAAGCATGGAAGAGCATAGAGCGTCTGACCGAAACAGAGATTTCCGTGTATGGAAAAACAGTTTCAATTCTCGGGCCAACTGAAGGCACATTAATTGCGCGGAAGGCCATAGAAAAATTATTGCAGGGTTCAACCCACAGCAAAACCTACAGATTCATAGAAAAGACAAAGTCATCTAGCTTTCATTAACCTAAAGATTTATATATTACCCAAGTTCTGCTGATAAAAAATGTCAAAAGAGGTTATAAAAGCAGAAGAACTGGCTAAAAAGCAGAGAGAAATTTCTGTATCTGAATTCTTCGCAAAAAACAGGCATTTATTAGGTTTTGATAATCCTACTCGTGCTTTGTTAATGACAGTCAAGGAGTTAGTTGATAACAGTCTAACCTACAATATGCCCATTCTTGTTAAAAAGGGGGGCACCATCTCTATATCTAAAATAGGAGAACTTATAGATGAGCAAATAGAGACAAATAAAGAAAGCGTTGAAATTATGAGGGGGGGTCACTTAGAAAAATTAAGAATAGATGGTAATATAGAGGTGTTGGCCTTCGACAGAAATACCCTAAAAATCGCATTTCATAATGTGTCCACTCTATTCAGGCATAAAGTTAACAGCAAAATCTACAGAGTAAAATTAACCTCCGGTAGATATGTCGATCTTACCGCTTACCATTCAGTATTTACTTTAGACAAAGGTAAAGTTGTTTCCATCCCGACATCAGAACTTAAAGTTAATATGCCAATCCTAGTGCCTAGGCATAGTTGGGAAAACCCAAATTCGCTAAAAGAAATTAATTTGATTGAAGAACTTCTAGCATTAGACCCAAATCTAACTTCTAAAATAAACTTATATGGGATAACGAGTCTATTTACAGATAGAATAATAAAAGAAATTAAAAGCATATTGCCTAGACCTAAGTGGTATAGGATCTCGGACTTTAAGAGATTGAATTATCTGCCGTTTAATATAATAAGGCAGTTACATTTAGACATAAATTTATTATCCCATTCTAAAATAGGTATGAGTATATGCCGATATAAGATCCCAGCTATCCTAAAAGTAGATCACAATCTTGCAGAATTACTCGGTTTATATATGGCCGAGGGATCAATTTTAAAATCCCTGCAAAGAATCCACTTTTCATTTGGTAGTCATGAAAAAGATCTAATATACTACTTGATAGATCTATTCGAAAAAGTGTTTAGATTTTCACCCAAAATAAGAAGAGCCCACGCAACCGCATACAACGTGGTTGCAAACTCCACAATTATTGGATTTATTTTTAAACACGTGCTTAAGGTGGGAGATTCAGCTAGAACTAAAAGGATTCCAGACGTGGTATTTAACTTTAATAAAAGCCAAAAATACTCATTCTTACTAGCATATCTATCTGGTGATGGATATCCAAGTAACGAATTATTTCACATATTAAAAAATAACTTAATGTTACAAGATTTAAATTGTCAAAAGGTAACCTCAGTTACCGCGAGCTTTGATCTACATGTGGGACTACAATACTTGCTTTCGTCTTTAGGTATAAACTATAGTATTGGATATAAGGGGGGTCATAAACGCCTGATAGGTAATGCACTTGCTAAATTTGGAGAAGCCCACTTCTTATTTATTTATACTAATAATAAAAAAAGCCCGGCAGATCTACTGCCATTAGAGCACGCTATGGTAAGTACCTCGAATCCGCAACTTAAATATTCTATAACTAACGATGCTAATAGACTCAATATAAGTTTCGAAGCTCTAAAGAGAGGGGTTGCGTCTAATTCCATATTAGTTTATAATGACATTCAGAATTTCTTAGATGGGGATCTTGGAGTTTTGAGAATCAAGAGCATAGAAGAGATAGAATATAACCGTGAGTGGGTCTATGATGTTTCTGTACCGGGTTGTGAAAATTTTATTGCGGGTGTCGGTGCAATAGTATGCCATAATTCTATAGACGCAACAGATGAATTAAGAATACCAGGAGATATAAAAGTAGAACTCAAACAAATATCTGAAAATCGATTTATCATAATAGTAGAAGACAACGGCCCTGGAATAGTAAAAGAGCAGATTCCAAAAGTTTTTGGCAAGTTACTTTACGGTTCAAAGTTCCATAGGTTTAGGATGAGCAGAGGGCAGCAAGGTCTCGGAGTTTCAGTATCAGTCTTATATTCCCAATTAACAACAGGAAAAGCCACAAAAGTGATTTCAAGAATATCTCCAAAGAAACCAGCGCATTACTATGAAATCCAGATCAACACCCAGAAAAACGAACCAGAAATATTAAGAGAAAAGGACGTGGAATGGAAATCTGAACGTGGAACCAAAGTTGAAATAGAATTAGAAGGAAGATATCAAAAAGGAAAACAATCTGTTGACGAATACGTAAAGCAAACTGCCATTGCAAACCCGCACGTATCAATAACATACAAAACCCCAGAAGGCGAAACAGTAAAATACGCGCGCGCAGTAAACGAATTGCCAATAGAACCAAAAGAAATAAAGCCGCATCCATACGGAATTGAAATCGGTAATTTAATAACAATGCTTCAATATACAAAAGCAAGAACTTTACAAAGTTTTTTAACCTCAGAATTTTCAAGAATAGGTTCCGGCACGGCAAAAGAAATGTGCTCAAAAGCTTCTTTAAATCCCGATGAAAAGCCTTCAAAACTGACAAATGATCAGATAGAAAAACTTTTCAAGGCAATGCGGGATACTAAAGTTATTGCTCCTCCTACTGATTGCTTAAGTCCAATTACATCAGAGGTTCTTGAAAAAGCACTAAAAAAAGAATATGAAGCAGAATTTTACGTGACCACAACAAGATCCCCAGTTGTTTATCGGGGTTTTCCATTTCAAATAGAAACAGCCATAATCTATTCATCAAAATGGCTTCAGGATGAGCAGGTTCGTTTAATAAGATTGGCAAATCGCGTTCCTTTATTATACCAGCAGGGCGCCTGCGCAATAACAGAGGCAGTCACAGATACAAACTGGAAAGCCTACGGTTTGCAGCAATCAGGAAGCAATCTCCCAAGCGGTCCAGCAGTAATATTAGTTCATATAGCTTCAGTATGGGTTCCATTTACTTCTGAAGCCAAAGAAGCAGTTGCACATTACGAAGACATAACAAAAGAGATTAAATTAGCCTTGCAGGAATGCGGAAGAAAGTTAAGCATTTATATTCATAAAAACATTAGAGCTAAGGAACAACGTGAAAGAGCAAGTTTATTTGATGCATACATTCCAGAATTAGCTTCAGCGTTAAACAAGCTTTGTGGTGAACCAAAGTCAAAAATAGAAGAAGGACTTAAAAAAAGATTGAAGAAAGACCTGCCGCTTCTAATGGCTGGAGAGCAAAATGCCAAAAAATAAATCAACACAAACTCTAAAAGAATTAGGCAAAGATGTAGCTGCGCAGGCAGAAAAATCACAGAACCCAAAAATAGAAGTTCCAATCAGGGCTCTAAGCAATATTAATTTCGATCAAAAATCCAGAACCTTGGTTTTGGGAGATAAAAAAGCAGAACGTTATTTCTTTAATGTAGCTCACGCAAAGAAATTCCTGCAGACTATAGAAATCGCTTCAGTTTCGAAAAATCTCCTTGAAGAGGAAAAACATGCTTCATTAAGAGACGTCTTCTATATGGCCAAACGTACAATTCCTGGAACAAATATTAATCTTGTAGATGAACAGTCAGAATCTGATTCTGTCATTGAAGATTTAGAACTAGTAACAGGAATGAGCCGTGAACAGCTTAATATTTCAGCTAATAAGCTGGGTTCCGTAGCTGGTAAGGTAGTAATAAAAGACAAAGGAGACACAATAGATTGGTCCAAGATGGGTTCAGGGGGGTGGAGTATTCCAAGTGCAGTTGAAGAAATAGAATTCAAGAAAGTTGATGCAGATTACGTTCTTTATATGGAAAAAGCAGCAGTCTGGGAAAGATTAAACGAAGACAAGTTCTGGAACAAGCATAATTGCATTATCATATCATCTCAAGGTCAGACCACAAGGGGAATTAGAAGATTATTGCAGAGATTATATGAAGAAAAAAAAATTCCTATCTATGTACTTTGTGATTTTGATCCTTGGGGGGCTTATATCTATTCTGTGATTAAGTACGGTTCAATTTCGTTGGCTCATGCCTCAGAACGGCTGACAATTCCAAGTGTTAAATACCTGGGAATAACCGCGCAGGATATCGAGAAGTATGATCTTAAGAAACATCTAATTAAGCTGAAAGATACAGACGTGGCTAGAATCAAACAGGTTTCTGAGTATGAATGGTTCAAGGATAATAAAGCATGGCAGATACAGTTTAAAAAAATGAAGGAAATGAATGCCAAGGCAGAAATACAGGCATTAAGTGCCCGTGGAATCTCATTTATTTCAGAGAAATATTTGCCAGAAAAAATTAAGAATAAAGACCTTTTAGATTAACTTTATATATCTAGATAATTATGTGATTCCAGGCCCTATCCAATAAGCCTGCTGACTAATGGATGAAGACAGGAGAATCAGTAGGGCTAAACCAACATCTTTTTAAATTACTTCTCAAGCTCTTTCCGTTATGCCTGGGTAGCTCAGTCGGTAGAGCGCGTGATTACTCAAAGTAACGCGAAGCTGTTATCTATTGACTGAAACCACGTGGTCGGAGGTTCGAGTCCTCCCTCAGGCGTTTTTCATAATGCTAAATAATCTAAAAGACCAAAAAAGCCTGTATCTTCAACAGCATGAAAATAATCCAGTAAACTGGTATCCCTACTCTGAAAAACCTTTCGAATTAGCTAAAGAACAAAATAAACCTCTTCTATTAAGCATAGGTTATTCCTCTTGTCACTGGTGCCATGTTATGGCTCATGAGTCTTACAAAGATAAAGAGGTTGCTAAAGTTCTTAATGATAAATTTATTTCTATTAAAATAGATAAAGAAGAATATCCAGATATAGATTCATTTTATATGCAATACCTAACAAATACCCAGGGTCATGGCGGCTGGCCTCTAAATGTTTTTGTTAATTCAAGTAAATATCCGTTTTATGCTTTAACTTATCTTCCAAAGCCAGAATTCATTAGAGTTCTTAATTTAATATCAGAAAATTATAGCAAAAACAAAGAACTTCAAAACAAAAAAATAGAAGTACCTTTCAAAATAAATTATATTAATGAAATAGAAGCAAAAAAACTTCTGAATTCCGTTACACAAATACAAGAAGGTTCCTTGGGCCCAAGATTTCCTCAAGCCATGGCGTGTCTCTATTTACTAAATAAAAATCAAAATATAAAACTGGAACTTGAAAACCTAATAACGAAAGGACTCTTCGATCATATAGAAGGCGGTTTTTTCAGATACACCACAGATCCTGAATGGAAGATTCCTCATTTTGAAAAAATGCTTTATGATCAAGCAACATTGCTTTTATTATGCGCGGAATCTCACAAAAAACATAAAAGTCCTATATGCGAATACGCAATAAGGAAAACAGTTTCTTGGCTTGAAAATAACATGAAACTCAAATCAGGCTTATATGGAAGTGCAACAAGTGCGGATACAAAAGACGGGGAAGGTTATTATTATACCTTAGAAAAAACCAAAGATCCAGAAATCATAAAACTATTTAGATTATACGACGCAGGTTTATATGAATCTAGATATGTCCCTTGGTTAGATTTTGAATATCATCAAAACAATAAAGAACAAGCAGAAAAGATAATTAATAAATACAAAAAACAAAGAAATGAACTGAACAAACCAGAACTCGATACAAAATCCATAATGTCCTGGAATTGTTTCTTAGCTTATAGTTTATTAAAATGTTCTCAGGCTTTAAAAGATAAAAGAATTGAGAAATTAGGAAAAGACCTTTTCAAGAATATAACAAAACACCATATTACTAATAAACTCCATCATGTCGTTTATAATAAAAAACCATTAGAAACTCAAGAATATCTTGAGGATTATTCCTCTTATCTATTATTTGCATCTGAAATAAAGCAGAACTCAGAAGGTATAATAAAAGAAATCAAAACTAAATTCATACAAGAGAGTCATCTTTATCACACAACTATGAAAATATTCGATAATTCCTATTTATGGCATGATTCTCCATTTCCATCAGGAGGCAGTATGCTCTTGAACGCTTTAATAGACCTAAATTCTAAAGAAACAGAACGCGTAGTTTCAATCACCTCCGGAATACTTAAAACAGCTCACCTTAATCAAACCTTCTTTAGTTTTTGGCTTTATGGATTTAACCGTTACTTTAGTTAAAGACCAAGCGAACGTCAATGAGCGAAGAAGTCAGTAAGGCGACCCCATTTTAGTTTTTAGAAATTGCCCTCTTAGTTTTTATATTATTGTACCCCAAACTTATTCAACCTAACTACCTATATGCGAAAACCCCATTAATATAGCACATAGTATTATTATCGCTATTTCCCGAGATTCATAATCTGATTTTTCGTTCGTTAGATTAATGATTAAAATTTTATAGCACAAGATCTTTTAATGAGATTATACAAAAATCTTTCAAGTTTTCCGAAAGATTTTCGAGATTTAATACTAATCTATATTTTTCAATTCATATATCCCAAAAGGCGACAGAATTTCACTGGACAAAGACGTGCGTAAGACATATTAACTAGAAGATATTATCCTGGATTATGCAATTCAAAAATTCTAGCATTAGCCTTAATAATGCCGACAAGAAAAGAGGACTAATCCTTGCCAGAAGAACTAACCCCAGAACTCGCAGAAGAAACAGGTTTACATATAGGTGATGGAAGTATGAATTTCTATGAGAATAAAGGAAAACCAAAAGGACTTTATCAATTAAGAGGACATATTATTGATGATCGGGAGCACTACGAAACTAGAATCAAACCTCTTTACAAATCCATTTACAATATAGACCTCCGGCTAAGAGATATGCCAAGCACCGGCGTATATGGCTTTCAGATATGGTCTAACACATTAGTAAAATTTAAACATAAAATTCTCGGTTTAACTTTGGGAAATAAATTTAACATCAGAATTCCAAAATTTATTCTAACAAAAGACGAACTAGTAACAAGTCTAATCAGAGGAATATTTGATACGGATGGATGTTTATATTTAGAACCCAAAAATCATAAGTTATATCCGAGAGTTCAATTTTCAACAGTTTCGCCAAAACTCGCGGTGCAAATCGAAAAAATACTAATTGGATTGGGACTAAGGGCGACTAGAAATTCATATCCCCGAAAAGAAAAAAACATGAAGCCAGTACACACCATAGCAATGCGTGGAGAGGATATGCTTCATAAATTCTTCAAATTGATTCAACCGGCTAATTCTAAACACGTATCAAAATATAACCTCTTTTTAGAAAGTCATTCTCAGAAACATTTATAAGGATTTATCCATCCTCCCGGGCCCACCACTATATTTATAAATAACCCAATTCTCTAAAATAAGGTAAAAAAGAGGCTGAGATTACGAAAAAGAATGTAACTATTGAGCATGTTCTTATTGTATCAATTTTAATAATTCTTATAATAGGTTTAACTATTAGCGAAGCTGAAGCTAAAAAGAAGTGGTATAGAAAAGGCACGCTTGGAAAAATAGTCAAGGAAGCCGAAAGAGCTCCAGGAAATATCCAACAAGGAGCAAAACAATTAGAAAAAGAAGTTTTGCGTCCGATAGGAGCAGAAGCCCAACGCGCTGAAAGAAGAACCAGGGCAGAACTGGGTAGATTCGCCGAAAGAACAGAGGCAGAATGGGGAAGATTTGATAATAGGGTTAATGCAGAAGCAGATAGAATTGGAGACGCGGCAGAAGCAGAATGGCGCAGAGTAGACGATAACCTGAAAAAAGCATTAGAATCTCCAATAGAAGAGTGGAACCGATTTAAAGAAA
>JACOZS010000082.1 GCA_016181215.1 Candidatus Woesearchaeota archaeon | reverse complement strand
GCCACAAATCTGAGAGCAGATCCAAGCATTGCAAATGCTGAAATTGCAAAAAGAACCAGAGCTGATCTTGGGGTTCCTACGGGAGAAGGATGTGTTGCCCTCTTAGATGGAAATAATGATGGTAGCGTAGATTCCCTTGAGTTAAAACATTGGGGAAGCTTTGCAGCAGGAGCAAGAAATTCAATTGATTATGATCCTAGTACCTCTGTTGCAGATGTAGACGAGATCGAACGATGTATAAAGGGATTAAGGGCTGCCAAAGGAATTACATGCTCGTCAAGCCAGGATGGAAGAACAATAGTTAATAATGGCCTAATTTTTGTTTGCAGTGGTAGAATCGCGCAGCTGGTAGATGACTGTACGGACTTAAACGAAGAGGTTCGCTATGATGCTAACGGAAATCCTGTTTGCTCTAGAGGAACAGCTGGCGCAGAACATATGATTAGTTAGATTTAAATAATCTTTTTCTTTTATTTTTAATATGAAACTAATAGGGATGCTGCATTTGCTTCTTTTGCTGACCTTTGTATTTCACGTAGTTTCAAAAGCAGATATAACTTTAAGCGGATTTTTAGTGGCTGAAAACGAGAAAGGTGATTGTAATTTAGATGGAGAATTAAATTGGAATGATGTTAACTGCTATAAAGAAGTTTTAAAGTATGGTTATCAGTATAGTTATTTAGATTTGAATGGGGATAACACTGTAAGCAGAGAAGATTTATTGTTATTGCAAGATAAACTAACGAGGTGACATCTTGAGTATAGTATAGTTATTCTGGCCAATTGATGCGGTGAATGAGTTTTCTATTTTGAATAAGTCCTTAGAAAGATCTAACGTTAAATCCGGTTTTGGCGTTATTACAACCATTGATTTTTTAAGGATCTTTGAAGATTGAATAAAAAATTCTTTTAAAATTGGTGTTAATTGTTTGGTTTGCATATTATTACTTGGATACGGCGGAGAGGTTATTATGTAATCTACCTTTTTTATTAAAGAATTTAATTCCGGCACTTTGTAATGTTTAAGATTTATTTGGGCTTTAGCGAGCTTAATATTAATACTGGAGTTATAGATGTTGTTCTTTATGATATCAAAGGCGTAAATCTCTTTAATGCCATAGAAATGGGCTTCTATGGGTATTGTTGAATCCCTGCAAAATGGATCCAGTAAAGACTCGTTTTTGTTCTTTTCCAGGTAGCCTATTAAACATTCGTTGTTAATTATATCTAAAAATACAGTTGTTTTAGGCTGTTTTAAATCAACTTTAAATCCTTTATTGAAGATTACTTCTCCTATTTCTTGCTCTGCTGTAATTGATTTAAAGGAATGAGTCCCTTTGCGATTACATACTACCCTGAAAGGTTCTTTTATATTAAAATCTAATTGGCTAATTTGATTTCTTATATCTTCAAGGGACTTGAACTTAAAGCGTTTTATAAGCGAATAAGTGGCATTGACTCCCTGTAAATTGTCTGAATCTTGGAATTCTATTCTTCCTGGGAGTATCTTTTTACCGTTAAGATCCTCAGATAGAATTTCTTCTGTACCTTTTATTACTAGGGCTATCCTCATTAATTGATATTATTAGACCTGTTTTTTAAAGCTTATCCTAAGTATATAAGACTAAAAAAAGAAAAAAAGAACAATAATTACCAGTCTTTAACTGACCATAAAGCCTTTACAGCGACTACTAATGAAGCTGCACCAATAAACTTGGCCAAGTGTCCTACTATTCCACTAATATACATGCCAAGCGTTGGTATCATTTCTAGGCTGTTTCCCATCTGAATAAGAACAAATCCTACGATTAAGAACGTTACTGCATTCTTTTCAGGAACTTTTAGGAAACCTACAACCAAACCGGCTAGTAATAGGAGCCATGCTGCCCATGTAGCGCTTCCGATATTCGGGACGATTCCTCCTATGATAGCGATTACAAAAGCTATATAGAAAGCCCAAGTACCGAATTGAGCTGTGTCTGTTTTAGCCACGCTTTACACCTCCTTTTTATAGAAAATAGGGGTGTTTGAAGGTATTTAAAGATTTCTATGCGGTTTAGAGAACTAAGGAGGCTGATAGAAAAAAGAAAACGAGGTTAAAACCTCGCTAAAGAGAATACATGCTTTATTGCTACAACTACTGTAGCCGGGACAAACATTAACAGTATTCCCGAAAGCATTTGACCGACGATTTCTACGGTTGTTAATACGTCTTTTCCTAAAGCAGACACTATTACTAAAGAAACTGCTGCCATTAAGAAAGGTGTTGTCTCTTCTTCTGTAACGTTTAACAAGCCTACTATCAGGCCAAGTATTATTAGAATTACTGCTACTGTTCCTGTTACCATATTTAAAGCGCCAAGAACTAAAGCAATTAATACCCCTAATAAAAAGGCCCAACTTCCTAATTTACTTTTCATTATAATTCCCCCCTAGGTTTTATAGGGTATCATATTAAAAGGGGATATTTAAGTTTTATTGTAGTAAAGAAGACATTTAGATTGCTAATTCTAATCCTTTTGATTCACTAAATAAGCTAACTTTTTTACCTGATATAACTATTGTTCTGATTGTTCTTTCTAATCCCTGAACCACGCCTTCCTTGAATCGTTCTCTTATTGGAAGTTCTCCAATACACATAATCTTTTCTTGTCCGTTTACTGACGGGTCGCGTTCAAATACTTGGCTATAGAACAAAATCGGATTCTGGCTTGTTAGAATACCTCTTGGCAGGGCGGATATTATTCTTGTCGGCCAAAATTCTAGGGGTTCACCATCTGGCTGCGTTAATCCAAGTAACTTCCAATAATCTAAATTCAGACTAACTGCTTCGGTCGTTAGCTCTTTTGAATAGGTTAGTGGCCTTCCTATCCTTCTTGGGGTTTTTGGCATTTGTGGGCTAGATTGCAGAGCCTCTTCGGTCGTTAGCTCTTTTGAATAGGTTAGTGGCCTTCCTATCCTTCTTGGGGTTTTTGGCATTTGTGGGCTAGATTGCAGAGCCTCGGATCTTCCAAGAATATGAAGCTCTTCTCCTAATCTTATCTGTACCCTTATTTCATACTGCCTTCTATTCCCGTTTGAAGTGAATACTCCTACCTTTAATCCATAGTATTTTTCTTTATTCCCTATCAAACCCGTTTTTAAGAATTGATAACTTTGGATCACTCTTTCGAGAGAAAGGTTGTTTAATTCACATACTTTTTTTATTTCTGGCTCTACATATTGAATAAGCAGAGCTCCCGGTACTATTACAGGATAATCACCAGCTTCTCTTAAAGCAGATTCCAATTTTTCTCGGCCATTTACTTTTTCAAAGACTGCTCTAGCTAGTCTGGTATCAGTATGCATCGGGTTTGGATCTTTGGTTATCCCTACAAAATCCCGCACAAGACTGCCGGTAATTCTAAAACTTTTTGTTGACTCTGCCAGCATTTTACGTCAAAGAATAAACTTAATTCTGGTTTATAAACCTTTTTCTTTGTGATATAAATCTCTTGGGATAAACACTTTTTTAGTATTTATGGCTACCTTCTTTTCCTGTTTTAGTATTGCTTCAGAATTAAGAATAGACTGACCTAAGCATATAAGTTCGTTTTTAATGGTAAAAACAGCTACCTGTTCGTTTTCATTAAATGAATTTAGTTTTGAGATTCCTGTAGTATAAAGATCTGAACCGTGCGCAAGGTTTGATACTGCGGAATCAAATACCCATACTTTTGGAAGATGAGAAACAGCATGCTCAAAGGGCAAGATGATTTTTCTTAGTTCTTGATCAGAGCCCTCTTTATAAAACTCGTAAGCATCTTTCAGATCTTGTAAAGAGTGCCAGTTTTGATCTGTGAAAACGCTTACTTTTGTTCTTACTAACTGTTTCATGTGGGCTCCTGTTCCTAATTTAAGACCGAAATCGTGAATTAATTTTCTGATATATGTACCTGCCTGGCAACCGACTCTGAATAAAACATCTTTATTATTTATT
>JACOZS010000078.1 GCA_016181215.1 Candidatus Woesearchaeota archaeon | reverse complement strand
AGAAAACGGTCCAGGAGTTACGTGAATACAGTCTAAATCACCGTAAAGTTTTTTCAGGAAAAAATTAATTAAGTACTCGCAATATTGCATCTTACTCCAAAATCCTTTCTCACTGGCAATTTTGATTACCGGTAAAACCGCAGCTACTTTTTCACTGTCAAAAAACCCAAGTAATTTGTTTGCTGCATCAGATTTGATAAAAGAATCAGCATCTAAAGTAATAAAAAATTCTCCTCTTGCTTTCTCAAGAGCAGTATTCATTGCTTCCCCTTTTCCTTTGTTCTCCTGATTTAATAAAATAATGTTAAATCCCTTGTTTCCTTTTATGGTATCCTCAACTATTTCTTTTGTATTATCCCTGCTCCCGTCATTTACTACCATAATCTCGAATTTTTCTCTTGGATAATCCAGTTTCAACACAGAATCAATAGTTCTCGCTATGCTGTCTTCCTCATTATATGCTGGAATTGCAATGCTCAAAAAAGGAGTATCCTTCCTCCTGACAGGTCTTTCATTTAGATTTGCATCAAGATATACAAGCAGCCAAAATATGACAAAGTACAAAAAGAATAAATAAGCAAACCAGATTATTAAATCAGCCGGCATAAACTACCCCTTTATTGCAAGCAATCATTTTTATCATTATTAAACCTTTTGTTCTTCTATTGTATTTACATTAGTGTTCTCTGCATCTTGGCTCAAATCTAGACCCTGTTCTCCAGCCTTCTTAACATCCAAAAATACTTCCTTAACCTCTTTTTCAGCAGTGTCAAAGTAATCATAAAATCTTGGTGTTAATTTCAATAATCTTGTTCTTCCGAATTTTTCAGAACTAATCAATCCTTGTTCCAGTAAAAAGCCGACATGATCATACGCTTTATTCCCCCTAATCTTGATAACCTCAGCTTGCTGAACAGGGGATTTATAAGCTATTACAGCTAAAGTTTTTGTAGTTGGGCTATCCATTTCTTTCTCCCCAGCCAGCTTGTTTGCCAGATATCCGTATTCCTTCCTTATGTTCAGTTTAAATTTGCCTTCTAATTCCTGAAGTTCTAGCGCAGAATTCTTTTTGATATAGTCTTCTTTTAATTTTACTAATAACTCTCTTACAACCCCGTCACTTGCCACAAGAATATTAGCCAATTCACTAGCATTCATAAATCTGCCTGTAGTAAAGAGTATTGCTTCTATTTTCTTAAGTAAATCCTCTTGTTCCATATATCAAATAATAAATAGCTTATTTATAAAATGTTCTAAACTAAATTAGTTATCACTTCAAATTATATCTTAATATTGCCGCAATCCCGCCCATATCTTTCAACTGAACCCCTTCTCTTGTTTCTGTACTAATAACCTCAACCTGACTGCCAAGTTCTTCTGCTTTAATTTCATAATCAGAAACCGCATCATCGTCTAAATTTTCGCTTATTAATAAAATATCTACAGCCCCGGCTTCAAGCGCCTTGTCTACTTCTTCCCAATTAGGATTCCTTTCAGTTCCTTATTGCCTAAGAAAGACTGCTTGCATATATCATTTACTCTGTTATAAAATTCTTTAGCTGCTTCTTCTCTTAATCTGCTGTAACGTGCAGCTGAATTATGAACAACCAAACCATTAGCTATAAAGTTTTCTATCTTAGTTGAGACATCATACATAATTGTTGGTTTTTTGATTATTTCTATTTTCTTTATTTTTGTTGGTATAACTTGATAACGTGATATCCTAATCAACTCATTTTTTAAATTTTTATGTTTTATTTTTGAGATTATATTTCTACTAAAGAAGAACTTACTTAATTCCCTTTTATCCCAAAAAAATCCACCCCCAGAATATTTACCTAAACTGGAAAGTTTTAGACCATACTTTTCTATTAATTTTTTTATTTCACTCCCAGGAACAAGTATCTGCTTAACATATTCTTTATCGGATTTCTTTAAAATTAATTTCTTTAGTTTTAGTTGTTTATCCTTAGCTCTAAAACCCACCCATAGGTTAAACCTCTTGATGGAATCTTTACCAACTACCTCTACCGTATGTCTGTGTTTTTTACTATAAGGATTTCTTCTAGAATCATATTCCTCTAGTGAAGAGATAACGCCAAATCTTAAAAGCGATAGTTGAACCTGTTTGGCCAATAATTTATCATGTATGCCAAGCGCGACTCTCCCAGAAACATAGCCTTCTGCGTCAAAAAATCCTTTTAGAAACGCCGCTAAAACGTTATTTGGCGACTTTAAAATTATTTCTGGAATTCCTTTGTTCTTTGGGAAGTACTTCCTAAATAGCCTTTCAATCGGTCTTCCATACACCCGTATCTCATAATAATTTTTATCTTTCCTGTATTTTAAACCCCCTTTAGCCCTAAAATAATTTGTTATATACTTTAGATAATATTCTGCAAGGTCTTTTCTTCCTTCACTAAAACATATCCTAGAATTGTCTATATTTCCATCACCGATATAATAGCCTGTAATTTGGGCCAGATTTTGAGTAACAAAACTGGGTATTTTTACTTTGGATTTCGGCTCGGTATAATTTGTAATAAAAGACTTGAAATCTATGCCCAACTTAATACATAACTTATACAGATAATCTCTATTCAGATTTACATCTCCCAATTCAACATCAGATATAGTTACTTGATGAAACCCAAGTTTATGGGCTAATTGTCTCTGGTATAAACCAAGTCTTATTCTATATTTCTTTAATAATTCCCTGCCTTCTCTTAATATTTCATACTGGTATAAATCTAATCTATCTATCCTCTGTTTATTATTATTGACTGGTATTACTTCCGGAGTTAGAAGAATGTTCCCAACCCTAAGTTCTTCAGCTGATTTTTGTTTTATCGTGCCGTCCCTAACAAAGAAAACATGATCCTTTGAGCAGATTATCTCATTCCTGGGGGATTTAGTTATTATTTTGTATTGTATTTCTTTTTTAGTTTTCCATTTGTCAACCGTAGTTGTATCTTGAACAGTATAATCTTTAAGATTAACTGCTTTAATACCGGTATGAACATCTTTAACAGAAACTATATTTCCATCAGATAACTGCAATAAAGTATCTGGTGTAATGCATTGGCCCCCCGCTTTTACCTTTCCAGGCACACCAGACGTCTCATTTGTAATGACCTCTATCTGTGTTCCTTTTAACATTCCTATTGTAGCCTCTCTCTTGTCTATAACTATTAAGCCATAAACTTCATTGCTAACTAACATCCCTTTTAATGGATCCAAAA
>JACOZS010000073.1 GCA_016181215.1 Candidatus Woesearchaeota archaeon | reverse complement strand
AATCCAGATCTTCTGCATATTCCTTTATATTAATCTCTGGGTTTATCTCTTCCAGTTTATTTTTAGCAGCTATAGCCTTGAGTTTATTCACATCTTTTTCATTATAAAGAACCTGTCTATTCAAATTACTCTTATCAACAATATCCCTGTCTATTATTACTAATTTTCCTACTCCAGTACGAACTAACAGTTCAGCTACCCTTGAGCCTAAAGCTCCTAAGCCAACTAGGACTATCCTGCGTTTTCCTAGCTTATTCTGAGCCTCTTTGCCTATTACTAACTCTTGTCTTGAATAATCCATAAAACCTTGCTTTGAAAAAACTTTATAAAACTTGTTAAATACCAATATATCATGAAAATCAAAGTATTCATAGAACGCGAGAACATAAAAAAAGATATAGAAATTAAGCCAGATGCTAGGATTATAGATTTGCTTAAACTTCTTAAGATAAATCCAGTAACAGTAATAGTTTCCAAAAACAAAAAGATAGTTGTTGAAGAAACACCAATAAACAGCAAAGACCGCATAGAAATTTATTCCGTAGTTTCAGGAGGTTAAACGTGTGTAAAATCTGCAGTGAAAGACCAGTATACGTGGGGTTAGATGGAAAGAATTATTGTAAAAACTGCTTTATGGAATATGTTGAAGACAAGATATTCAAAACAATTTCAAAATACAAGCTGATAGAAAGAGGGGATAAAGTAGCAGTTGGTCTGTCCGGAGGCAAAGACTCTATGACCTGCCTTTATATTCTCGACAAACTTTCATCTAAATACAAATTTGATATATTTGCTATTTTAATAAACGAAGGCATCGAAAATTACCGTGAAATTACAGCAAAGGATGCAAAAAAATTCTGCAAAAAAAACAAAATAAAACTAATTGAGTTCTCATTCGATAAAAATTTTCACCTTACTCTGGATAAAATAAAAGATAAGGGAATAAGTCCATGCACAAACTGTGGTATACTAAGAAGGTATGCTCTCAACAAAGCCGCCAGGGAAAATAAAGCCACCAAGCTTGCCACGGGCCATAATCTGGATGACGAAGCCCAGTCTTTGTTAATGAATGAGTTTAAGGGAAACGTTTCATTTTCAGCCAAACTAGGCCCAAGAACAGGAGTTTTAATGCATTCAAAATTCATACCTAGAATAAAGCCCTTATATTTTTTAACAGAAAAAGAAATCTTGGTTTATTCAAAATTGCGTGATCTGCCCATAACTTACATTGAATGCCCAAATTCCCATGATTCTTTCAGAAATGAAATTGGAAAAGTATTGAATGAATTAGAAGTTAAATACCCTGGAACCAAGCACTCCATAATAAGTTCTTTCTTGAATATACTGCCTGATTTACAAAATAAATATCAGCATACAAAAATAGGAACTTGCAGCATATGTGGAGAACCTGCTGCTAAAGATATTTGTCGTGCATGTGAAATATTAGAATTAAATACATAATATTTATAAATTATCGGAAATCTTCCGGATTTTTATGAGTAAAACTTATAAAGACATTATTTTCGTCCTCGTGAATGCTCTATTACTTAGATACCTCAATATGGCTGGATATATTCGAAAATCGAGACGAACATAATTTCCCTAAAAGCAAATATGCTATAGAACTTTTAAATAAAATAATAGATAATAATGATAAGATTCTCGTAAGCAGGGCTATCATTAAAGAATTAATCAATTATGGATATAATTACTTTGAAGCAGTTGGATTATTCAAAAAGTTTAAACCTATATTAATTTATGTAAACTTCAATGAAAAGCAGTTTGGTAAAGCCAAAGATATTGCTAACAAGCGAGCAATCCCAAGATTTGATAGCTTACATGCGATCATTGCTCGTGATAATGGTGCTATTCTAATTAGTCGTGATAATCATTTTAAAAAATTGGCAGATATTACTAAAACAAAGAAACCTGAGGATATTATTTAAACCTCTTTTCGTATTCATCTGCCAGTTTCTCTCTAATCCTATGTAAATCTTCATCAGTAGTCTTACGCTTAGAAAAACCCCTCAAACTAGCCACATACTTTTTAAGATCTTCTTTATCTAAATCCGAAAGTTGCTTTCTTATAGCTTCTCTTATAAACTCTGTCTTAGTTGTATAGCGATGTTTCTTCATTGCTTCGTCTATATCTCTAGCAATATTCTCATCTAGTTTTATACTTATTGTTTCCATGGTATTATTAAGTAATACCAAGTAATATTTAAATCTTTCTCTTCCTTAATTCTTCCGCACATTCCTTAACTATCTTAAGAGTATACTCAATTTCTTTCTCAGTATTAAACTTACTCAAACTCAATCTTAGACTGGAATTAGCTTCTTTACTGGTTAATCCTATTGCCTTTAAAACGTAACTTGGCTCTATCTTCCTAGAACTGCATGCACTACCTGCACTAGCGCATATTCCTTTCTCATCCAGCATCAACAATAAAGAATCTGCCTCTACACCTTTAAAACTAACATTGATATTATTGCATAATCTATCTGTAGGCCCATTTAACCAGCTATCTTTGATTTCTAATAATCCTTTTATTAATTTGTCTCTTAATCCAAAAATATTTTTTATGTTCTTATCAAATTCTTTGAACGCAATTTCTGCGGCCCTAACAAACCCCATTATATTAGCAATATTTTCAGTACCTGCTCTTAATCCATATTCCTGTTCACCCAAAAACAAAGGTCTAATCTTTATTCCTTCTTTCTTATACAAGACTCCTACACCCTTAGGACCATGAATTTTATGTGAATTAAAAGTCATCAGATCAATGTTATCTCTGACAACATCAATCTTAACTTTAGTAAAACTCTGGCTTGCGTCGGTATGGAATATAATTTTCTTGTTTTTGCATATCCAACCAATTTCTTTAATATTTTGTATTACCCCTATTTCATTATTAGCATGTATTATTGATGCTAAAACTGTATTTTCATCTATATTTTTCTTTAATTGATTTATATTAATATACCCTTCTTTGTCAACATCTATGTAAGTCACTTTATAACCTTCTCTCTCTAGTTGTTTAGCTAAATTTAGAACAGAACTATGCTCTATCTTGCTTACAATTATGTGCTTTTTAGTGGGATTTGCTCTTAACACCCCTAAAATGGCTAAAGTATTGGATTCCGTAGCCCCAGACGTAAATATTATTTCATTAGTTTTTGCACCTGTAATATCTGCTAGCTTCTTTCTGGCCTCTTCTAAATCATTGAATGCTTCTTTACCTTTAAAATGCAAGGAACTGGGATTGCCATATTTGCTTTCAAGGTATACTTTCATGGTTTCAACTGCTTCTTTAAGAGGCTTAGTTGTTGCTGCATTATCCAAATAAATTTCCATAATCTGGGCAGTTAACTAAGATTTATAAAGTTTGATATTGTAAAATTTGCTATGAGGTTCAGAAGCTATAAAGTATTGAGTCTTATTTTCTTTATCTTAGGATTACTCTTCCTAATGAACTCTGACTCAGGCTTGCTTGGTGTTTCTATTGGCATCTCTAATTTAACCTCAGTAATTAACAATATATTAGGTAGTTCTTTAGTATTAATCTCATTAGTTATATTTATGGTAAGTGAAGGTGGTTTGGAAGGAAGATTGGAAGACGAAGGAGGAAGAATAGTAGACGCTAAGACCTTTAATAATCGTCTTAAAAAATATAATCCGGAGGTTATAATTTTAGACTCCTCAATATTACTTGCATATTCTCATAAAGAAATTGAAACAATATTAAAAGAAGAAACTGGTAAAACCATCATTCCTAATGCCGTATTCCGGGAAATAAGAGACCCATATTTAAGGTGGGTTATTGGTAGATATTGCCAAAAACTTGAACCGCCAGAGATGTACAAAAAAATTGCTGGAGATTATTTAAGGAAGGGAACTAAACCACAACACTATAATAAATTAATGAAAATCATGGAGGGCGAGATGGAACCAACCAGGAAAGGAATTGAAGAATTAAAAAAGGAGATCATTAAGCTTATATCTCGCTTTGAGAAGGAACATAATAGGGTACCAAATAAAGAGGAAACTGCTAGGGAATTTGAAAGACATTATAAGGTTTCTGCTGCAGATATTGACGTTTTGGCAAGTGCATTATATGAAGCCAGACACAGAAAACGTACAGTTGTAGGAGAAAAAGATCTTGACCTAAAGGAAGCCCTAGAAAAAATAAGAAGAAGAGGAAAGAAGATTGGGGGATATATAAAAGATATAGATCCATATTATAAGTAGGTTTAATCTGTTCATTTAAGATCGTCGCTAGAGATCGTCGCTAAATTTTTCAATTTTCCAACAACATCGAAATATCTTCTGAATCCTGCTACTTCAGAAATAAATCCGCCAGTCATCTCGCTATCTCCTTGATCTATAAAAGGCAATGAATTCCCTATTTCAGTAATAGAATCCCGTACCCTAATCAATAAAACAGATTTATCGGCAGGATTGCATATAACGGAATAATCCAAATAATCTACATTAAATGCCCCTTTTCTATAAACTATTTGAGAGTTGACTCTCTCTATTGATGTGTGGGCAGAATCAATAAATCCGGTTACAGCGCCTTCAGAAATACCGCATAAAACCCCAGTCAAAAAGGATCTCTCCTCTTTGCCATAGTTAACATCTCTCTCCCACGCTTTTATTGAATCCCGAGATAGTATGCCTTCTTCAGATAGAACTTTAGATACTGGATTGCATCCACTGTGTATTATTGCTACCAAACCACCTTGTTCAAATTGGGGTATAAGAGTAGAAATATTATAAAATGCTATGAAGTCTGTTTCTCCATACAAGCAGGCCCTAGACTCAGAAGCTTTCAATTTTCTTCTAATTCTATCAACAGTATCCTCTGAAAAATTAGCTGGACTCTCAAACTTAACCATTGCAATCCCACAACCCACAGCATTACCAAGCATTCTTGGATTAGGAACTGAGTCGCTAGAATAAACAGCCACTACACCATTCGGTAAAACTCCTCTTTCATCATTAGGACGATAATTAGGAAGTATAATTAATTTTTTTAATCCTGTCTCATCTATCTTAATATCAGGGTCTTCCTCTGATAAATTCACTAGTTCATAATCCCGTATAATTGCTGGAACCGTCATATTTCTTATAAAGATCTCCAAATATTTAATAGTTTGTATTTTTTAGACTGATTTATAAATCTTTCGTTTTTTATCACTAATTAGTTGCTGTTTTTTCACATATTGATTTATAAAGTTTGATATTTATTTAATCTTAATGAGGGTAAGCATTAGTATAGGATCTGAAATTGATATTGATCTGACAAACGAAGAGTTATCTAGATTAGAAAGAGAAACTCTTAGAGGAGAAGGGGTTATAAGAGAATTGCCAAATGGTAATCGCAGTAGAAGAATTGAACTTTTGCTGGGAGAAATGAAAAGTAATTTATTTGTGGAAGCTAAATCTTATCCAGAAAAAGCCTGCTTCGAAAGTATAACAAGGTATGTTGTCTCTGTTTCAAGAAGGGGTTATGGCTTGCTGAAAGAAAAAGGTGCTGTATGTGATAGAACTGATAGAATCGGCGGACCAAGCAGAGTGAACATTCATGTCCGCTAAAAATTACTTCTTGTATTTCTCAATTAATTTATTAATATTATCTAAATCCTCTTGCTTTGGCTTATCCAATTTATCGCCTAATTTATAGTAAGATCCACCATGATAAATCAAGGGTTCCTTTTCATTATTAACTTTTAAATCAACTACTTCCCCAACAAGCATTGTATGGCTCCCCAGTTCAATTGTCTTGATTAGTTTGCATTCTACATTCAAAACTACACCCTTAACCATTAGAACATTGATATTCTTAGCCTTATAAAACTCAAATCCTAATTCTTTAAGAACCTTGATTTTATCAACCTCGCTTCCAGAATTCTGGCCAGATGTGCTAGAAATAATCTTCTGATCCACTCCGGCAAGATTCACGCCAAATTCTTTACTCTCCTTAATATTAACAAGACTTGCATCATTGCTGTTACTAATACAGACCGCTATCAACCCCGGCCTATAAGAAACATGATGCGTCCATTCCGCACTCATAATATTATCACCAACAGACCCGTTAGAAGTAATTAAACCTACATTAGTAACAAATTTTCTGCTTCCTTCTGATCCCCACGGCAGGTCCATAAAATGTAAAAACTAAATAAACCTATATAAAGTTATTGCCTGATCAATTTATATCCTTTGATGCGCTCATAATAACTCGACCACAACATCCCAAAAGTAAAAGAAAACATTAATTCCTCTACTGGTATCCCGGCAATTAACACGTTAGAAAGACTCTGAAAATTCCAGGAGTGGGCAACAAAATCAGGAAAAATTAGAGTAATTATATAAAAAATTATGAAATAAAATAATGAAAAAAGTGTGCCTCCTATGAAAACTTTTTTACTTAAGTCTGGCCTACACCATAAAGCTGCTATTGCCCCAAAGAACATTGCAATAGAAGCAGAATAAATTTGGTTAATCGTTGTATTAAAATACAAAAATAAAAAGATTACAGGCGCTGATAATAGGGTAAGTAAATGGAATTTAGAATCTCTCTTATTTATACTAAATTTATAGTGTTTGACTTTAAAAAAACTTTCATATATGACTGAACCTATTCCGCCAATAGCAAAACAATAAAAAATGCTTTCTATATCAAAACCAAATCTGGAAGCGAAATTAAATAAAGTATGCGGATTCCAATATGCAGGAACAAAAATAAATTCAGTTAATCCAAATGGAGCAGTATACAAACTCATTAACATTATTTCCCTTCTCTCCTCTTTTTTGATTACATAAATTAAGAACCAAACTACAAGAATCATTAAAGTCAAAATTAAGTATTCATACATAAAAAATATAAAACCTATAATATATTTAAATCTATTGTATCCCTAGCATCATCTTAACATCTTCAGAAGGCTTCCAAGGAGGATTAAAAGTTATCTCAACTAAAACTTCTTTTGCCTTTGCTATATTTTTAATATTGGTCTTAACATCCTCAATAAGCTGCGGCCCATAAGGACACATCGGACTGGTTAATGTCATTAAAATTTTCACATTATTGCCCAATATGCTAGTATCATAAACCAAACCCAAGGTCCATACATCTATTCTAATTTCAGGATCTATCACTTGTTTCAAGGCTTTTGTAACATCGTCTTTAGTTACCATATTCTTCCTCCGGGCAGAATCATAAACCTATAATTAATTTATTTTTCCCTTCTGCATAAATAGTTACTTTTTCATCGGGTTTTAACTTCAATTTATCTGCAATATCTTTTGGTATTCTTAACAAAACAGAATTTCCTGATTTCCACAGATTAACCTCTTTTCGTTGGATGCCCCACAACCCTTTCTCCTTCAATTTAGTCTCAACTAGTTCCATAGTCTGTTCTGGAAGATATTCCTCTCCACATTTCGAACAATACTCAACATCTAAGACACCACAATCTATTCCTTCTATGATTAGTTTATCTTTTTTCCATTTTATCTTCCCGCCACAGGGACAGGGATATCTTATTTTTTCCATGTTAATGCATCCTCAATCTATAACAGTGATTGGATATATTTTTCTGATTCCTCCTAATCTGAATTCTCTGTAAATCACTTGAAACCATCTATAATCAGCAATGATTGATTTGTCATTTCTAATTCTTTTAGCTCCTTTTTGGACAGCTTCCTTAATGTTTTCCTTCGTTATTCCTCGTAAACGCATCCTATCAAATACGTGCTCTGCTCTTTTCTCGCTATCTGTTGGATGAATATTCTTAAAAGCTACATTAATCCTTATTTCAGTCATTAGTGTATAAAAGTATATATAAGTATATAAATTTATCTATTTATTATCTTTAGTTACCATATTCTTCCTCCATTTTCTCCCCTAAATAGTTATACACTCCTAACTTCAAAACCTTTAATCCCAATAAAGCGCATTTTAACCTAAACGCACTGACAGGAATCCCTAACATCTCCAAAACCTGCTCTTTATTTATATTCTTAACCTCAACTAAATTCTTGCCTTTAACGCTTTCTAATAATAATTCTGTGCTTGCTTGTGAAATCGCGCATCCTTTTCCGCTAAATCTGATCTCCTTGATACTCTCTCCATTCACATTAACATTAATCTCTATAATATCTCCACAGCTAGGATTTACATCTCTTGCTTTAATCTTGGCATTCTCCAAACTTCCTTTGTTCCTAGGATTTCTATAAAGATCCAGTATCATTTCAGAGTACATGTCTTCTGCTGTCATAATCTAAACACTCTCCTGGCTTTGTCAAGAGCAAATATCAAAGCATCCACATCATAGAATGAGTTATAGACATGAAAACTGACTCTAACACTCGAATCCACCCCTAGTTTATTATGCAAAGGCATTGCACACGCATGTCCGCTTCTTACAGCTATTCCTTCTTCATCTAATACAGTTGAAACATCATGGCTGTGCATATCCCCTAAATTAAAACTAATAACTCCGTTTCTAAACTTTGGATTCAAAGACCCATATATTTTAATTCCTTTTACTTTAGATAATCTTTGTAAAGCATAATTTGTTAATCTTTGATTATGTTCAAATATATTCTTAATTCCTATTTTATTTATATAATCAACAGCAGCTCCAAGTCCGATAGATCCTGCAATATGCGGAGTTCCTGCTTCAAACTTGTGAGGAACATCGTTCCAGGTTGAGTGCGTGTAATAAACCTCTTTTATCATGTCTCCGCCGCCGTAAACAGGTTCCATTTTCTCCAACAATTCTCTTTTGCCGTACAAAACCCCGATTCCAGTAGGCCCGAACATTTTGTGTCC
>JACOZS010000072.1 GCA_016181215.1 Candidatus Woesearchaeota archaeon | reverse complement strand
ATTTAAAAAGAAAGCTTTATAAATCAAGTCCTGAAACTACAATTAATTTTTCAGGTGCTCTAAAATGTATTACGAAGTAGAAGTTAAGTCTCATATAAGGGTTCCTCCTACCAATTTTTCCGAGGATATCGAAAAAGCCATATTAACTTCATTAATCAAGCAATTTGACTCCTATGTCTCAAAGGATTTAGGCATAGTCCTGGGGGTAACCTCTGTTGTCAACATAGGCGAAGGAACCATAATACCAGGAGATGGAGCCGCTTATTACGATACAACCTTCAAATTGCTAATATTCAAGCCAGAGATGCAGGAAATTGTTATGGGAAAAATAAGTCAGATTGCTGAATTTGGCGCATTCATGGACCTAGGTGCTCTAGACGGTATGATCCACATTTCCCAGACAATGGACGATTTCGTATCATTTTCAAAATCAAATGTATTGGCAGGAAAAGAAACAAAAAGATCGTTAAAAGCAGAAGACAAATGCCGTGCCAGAATAATCGCAGTTTCTTACAAGGATCTTAACAATCCAAAAATAGGCCTGACCATGAGACAGGTTGGCTTAGGAAAAGAAGAATGGTTGCAGGAACCAAAAGAAGATAAGAAAGAGTCTAAGAAAGAGAAATGAAAAAAGTATGTAGAAAGTGTAAATTATTTGTATCAGGAAATCAATGCCCATTATGTAAAGGCTCTAGTTTTGCAGAAAACTGGAAAGGCCGTTTATACATTATAGATGCTAATAAATCAGACATAGCGAAAAAGGTCAGCATAAAGGTTAAAGGCGAATACGCAATCAAGGTGAAATAATGGAAGTACTTCAAGAAAAAGAACAGCCTCTTTTAAGGAGAAAGGAATACCTAATAAAATGCCAGTTTGACAATTCAAAAACCCCTTCAAACCAGGAAATGTTAAAAAACTCCTCCTCATTATTAAAAGCACCGGAAAATCTGATAATCGTAAAGAAGATAAGACAGGAATTCGGTCTAAATCAGGCAGACGTTTCTGTTTATGTATATGAAGATCAAAAATCCCTTGACATAATAGAAAAAATAAAGAAAAAGCCTAAAATAGAAGTCAAGCCAGAGGCCAAGAAGTAAATGGCAAAGAAAAAGTATAAAAACAAGAAACCCAGCCAGAGATGGAAGAAATACAGGCTTGAAGGTTTAAAATTAATCAAATCGCCTTCATGTCCAAAATGCGGGGAGGGAACATTTTTAGCTTTAAACAAAGATCGTGCATATTGTGGAAGATGTCATTACGTGGAGTATAAAAAATAAAATGGCAGAAGACATAAGAAATGTTGATGTTAAGGAAACAGAAGAGCTATTTAGCAATCTGGCCAAAGCAAAGAAAAAGGACATTAAAGAAGAATCAGAAAAGATAAAAGAGATTGAAAATCTAACTAGAAATATATGGGCCGGGGATGGCTTAAGAAAGGAAAAAAAGAAGTGAATTAATATTTTTAAACTGAACTGGGTTCTAATTGAAGAAATTCTTCAAGTGAAAACTCAATATGTTTATCATCAATTCCTCTTCGTGATAACTCATTCAGTAATTGCTTTCTGAGTCCTTCAAAATTGTCATTAGACAAATCCAAACCTAAAGAAGTATTAGTTATTCTATAACTCAAACCTTCTGGATTTCCTGTTATAATAATATTATCCGAACCTGGTTTGTTCGATAACACTTCAGAATACTTTAAGCTTATTGTTGGATTTGCCCCCCACTGGAATCTATCCCCATATCCATTAACGATATAATCCTGAACTGCTTCGCTAATTCGCCTTCTTAGAGAATTAAAATCCAAACCGTCAACAGTAATTAAAGCAGAAGTATTTCCTTCTTTATACAAATATGATGCTACATAAGTTCCGTCTTCTTGTCTTTCAGTTATGAATACTAATTTTTTTTCCATATTATTACTACTTGGTGAACTACCTTTATAAACTTTATGTTCCTTCTACCGGATATAATTTTATGTATTTTTTAGTAACTTTTGATTTTGGCGCTGTTAAATAAAGCTTCAAGTTATCTTGGTCTCTATGTATGATACTAGTCAAATGCTCTAGATTCTTCTTAAACACGCCTGGAGAAATTTTACCTCTTTCTTTTTCACTCTCGCAAAGGTCTAGATGATAAGTCATACCTGCTGCTAAGGTAAATTCGATAATTCTTCTGCGACTATGCCCAGAGATATCTGTTCTTTTAACATTTGGGTCATAAACTTTTATAATTTCCAAAAATCTTTGAGTTGTTTCCTCTAAATCGGGAGCTCTTGGTAAAGTTAATCCTTTTCTAATACTTCTAGCTATGTCCTCCAAACTTTTCCCTTTTTTGTCCATCCAAAGGGTTAGTAAACACGGCCCTTATTAATTTATCGTTGTTATAAGGTTATACCTTTTGTGTTATGTATTTTCAATCACGAATTAGTATTAAAACCCTGGCAGGCGACTCACATCCGGTTCAATTAGATCTGGATGGTATTGTCACCTGCTGGGAAAAAGAGGTGATAATGAAATATTATTTGTTTTATCATTATTGCTTAATAGGTTCTATCTTTCTTACTAAATATCCGGTGCCACTTCTCCAAGGCCAGGTTATAAGTCTTTCATCGTATTCAACTCTAACTTTTTTATCAGACTTTAATGCCTCTTCTAATTCTCCGGCAAGTTTTTCAACGTTAGGATCGGAATTATCCAAACTAAAATCCCAAACATTCGCGGCTATATTGCCTCCGCCACTAGACACCCCTTCTAAAGCCATTTGGCATTCATAGGTTTTCCAAATTAAACCTTTTTTTGAAACCTTATTAAGCATACCAGTTCTCGTACCCTCTGAATAAACATAATTATTAGTAAAAGCGCCACAAGATCCTACAAGTAAAGCAATACCAAGGCCCAACGTCCTAGCCCATAGAAGGGATGTTTTTAGCATTGTTTTATCAGTATCAAGATTATACTTAGATTCTACTTCGTCAAATGTTGGAAATAAATATTTTCTTAGTCCCATTTTTTCTCCTTATTTAGTCTGCATATTATTCCAAACTTGATTGAACATTGAGTTTAAAGCACCTGAAAAGTATGGTGTGCTTACCCAGATTCCTGTATCATAATCTTCATGAATATCCTTATCATTAGCTACCATAAACATAAGCTCTTTCTCGTCTACTAACATGAACCTGGCATTTATGGAATCAGTGTGTTTAACCTGTGCAACCCCTTTTAATTCCTTAAGTGCTTCTTTTGTTTTATCATTTAATGGAGCAGCTATTCTAATTCTCACTCCGTTATCAGCTAACTTCTTGAATACCTTCTTGAAATTATCAACTTTTCTTAGTAAATCATCAGAAGTTGTCATTATAGATACGCTCTTGGAAGCATTTTCTAACATTGTTCTCATTTGTGAATAAACATTGTCTCTTCCCTTGACGCTTCCAGCTAAAGAAGTATGATCCACATGCTCTATTCCGTGTTTGTATATTAATTGTAATTCATGGAATACTTCTTCTTTCCTTACGTTTTCCAGCATTTTAACCTGGTTTACAGATTTGTCATTTATTAGCTTCTTTACCCTGAAAACTACTTCTGAAGGATCTACAGCCAAGTATTTTATAGGCTTTCCAATCTTCATCATTACGAATCCTTTCTTCTCTAAAGATTCAAGAACATCATAACTTCTTGATCTTGGAACATTACTTATGTCAGATAATTCTCCAGCTGTGGCTACTCCTTTGCTTAACAAGGCAGCCCATAGCTTAACCTCGTAAATATTTAAATCGAAAGAGCTTCTCAGTTTCTTCAAAAATTCTTCTTTGATTATCATGTTTTTCCTTGGTATTATTACCACTTCTCCTTAGTAACTAGTGTTTATAAACCTTTCGGTTTTATTACCACCCTAGAGTTAGTAAGAAAAAAACGAAATAATGACGGTCTTAAGATAAAAACAATAAAAAATAGAATGAATTATAGACCCAAATCAAGGCCTTGTTCAGTCTCATCTAAACCAGCATCTCCAACATCCTTGTCAACCTCATCAAGATCTTGAACATCCTCGTCTATGGCTGTTTGTCCGCTGCTTTGCGTCTTTGTTTCGGCTTGTTTTCCAGGCGCACCCTTAGAACATCCTACAACAAAAAAGATCAGCATTAATATTAAAATAAAGGCTGTTATTTTCTTCAATTTTCCACCCCGGAGTATTTTTTATTATCTGTCAATTTAGTTCTAGCTATATTTCATTCTTTAAAAACTTTACTAAAAAAGAAAAAAGAGATTAATCCTCTTCCTCATCGTCATCATCGTCATCTTCTGATTCTTCGTTCTCATCATCCTTGTCTTCACTTTCTTCCTCTATCTCTCCGTTGCTGTCTGTTGTTACAACATTTGTCTGTGCACTAGCAGCAGCTTCAACATTAACTGCAGCCACTACAGCACTCTCTTCTCCATGCCCCTTTAATTCACGGAATATCTTCTTAAGTATTTCATGTGCTTCCTTAAGATGTTCTTTGGAGTTTTGCACAAGATCTATTGCTGTTTTTCTTGTCTCTTCATTTTTAGATTCTCTTGCCTCTTTAAATTTGGTTTGAGCTTCTTCATATTTCTCTGCAGCCAGGTTCAAATGTTCATCAAATTCAGCAACTAAAGATTCTAAACTGGTTGTATCGGTTCCTTTTTCAGCAAGTCTTTGCATAACATCATCAAGTCTGTCTCTTAAATGAGTAGACTTTACTACTATTCCGCCAATTCTAGCGTGTACTAATCCTTCTACCTCGCCTTTGATTGAATGTTTTGCCCTGCCAAATGCTCCCCTGAACATTTCAACTGCTTCTTTAACTTCTGCTCTGGTTGATTCTGCATTCAAAGCTTCCACTTTGTCTTCAGCAATCTCAAGCTCACCAGTAACTGTTTCTAATCTTTGTTCTATAGCAGCCTCTTCCTCATCAGTTAAATCTTCTGAAGATTCAAGTTTAGCCTTTAATTTATCAATTTCAGCTTCTGCTAAATCACCAGCATTATCTATATACTCTTTTAATGCTGTTATCCTATCTCCTAATTTAGTCTTGCACTCTTCAGTTGGATTGGCTTCGCACTCTTCAAATAGTGTTCTAATATCCTGTATCTTGCTTCTTCCATCTTTAATCTTCTCTCTTAATTCCATGGCTTCTTTGTTATGCTTATCAAATCTTGCCCTCATTTCTTCATGTCTGTTCTTGGCCACTTCTCTTGCCCTGCCATGTTGGAACTTTCTGAATCCTGCTTCCTGCATCAGAGCATTTACTCTTTCTTTGTGCTCTTTCTGCATCATCATTACTCTTTCAAGAACCTCAGCGCATTTATTCTCATCTCTTCCGGATTCTTTGCATCTTTGTAATGCTAAGTCTAAACCACGAGCCTCAACTCTCTGTTTTGCTTCGGATCTTACCATTCCATGAGCGTCCATCCTTTCGCGCATTTCTCCCTTAACCTGCACTCCAGTTTCTCCTCTTAACTCTGTTCTAATTTCAGATTTGATTCCTTCTATGCCATCTCCAGATTCTGCACTGCCCTCTTCAGCAAATACCAAAGTGGTCATGCTTAAAACTAGCAACAAGCTTACAAATACTGATAATAGTTTTTTCATTTTCTGCCTCCACGCATTAATTCTTTACTAATAATCATACTCATTATATGATCGCGTTTGTTTATATACATACTTTCAAGAATGCTTTACATAATACTTTACAATACTTTATTCTGTCTTAAATCGTTCAAAACAGCCTCATTTTCAAAAAAAGATACTTTTTTATATTACTTATGTAAAAAGAAGCTTATGCTGAAGAAATTGATTTTTTTGTTGATGTTTTTGATATCTTTACAGGTTGTAATAGCTGCCACTATTCATGGTTCTGTTTATTCTCCCTATCTTGAAAAATTGACTAATTCGGTTGTTGAGATTAACACCAATCCTAAACAAACAATGGTTGCCAAAACAGGAAATTACTCATTTAATGTCCCTCCTGGCAGCTATATCTTAGAAGCAGGTTACAAAAACAGGGAAGCCTATTCAACCAATGAACAAGTTGTAGTAGACAAAGAAGGAACATATGTTCTAGATCTGATACTTGAACCTGATTTTTCAGAAACAGATGGCATAAATCCTGACGTTGATATACCTAGAGTAGACAAGCAATCTCCAAACTACAAGGTGTTCTTTATACCAATTATAATCCTAGCCTTAATATATTTACTTTGGTGGTGGGATAAAAAACATATAAAACACAAAGAACAAAAAACAGAACAAGAGTCCCAAGAAACTGAAGAAAGCCCTGATCTGAATAAGATAATTGAATTTATAAAAAAGCATGGAAATAGAATTACTCAAAGAGACATAAGAAAAGAGTTTCCAGTGTCAGAAGCCAAGATCTCGTTAATGCTTGCTGAACTTGAATCCAAAGGAAAAATTCAAAAGATAAAAAAGGGCCGTGGAAATATAATAATATTAAAACCCTAGCCAAACACCATTTTCTCAGCTATTTTTTTGGTTTTTTTCAATTTTTTCTGATGTTCTCTTAACATCTTAATTAAAAACTCCTTACAGATATCCTTTAATTCTCCACTAAGTAATTTTCCAGATTTATATTCATCATATAACCCAGCTACAAACTTGGTATTAGGATGATGATACAACAAAATTTCAAAAGTCTTATCCTTTTCAGGAATCCCGCCTAATTTTCTATGCTCCTCTACACTATCTCTTCCCCCTGAATATGCCTTATTAATCTTCCTTCTGATTTCTTCTTCGCTATCCTCTAAAAATATAGCAGTATCAGGTTCAGAAGAACTCATCTTTTTTCCTTGCTGCAGTCCAGACTGATGAGAAAAATAAACAAAGCTTGGTATTAGGATGATGAGACAACAAAATCTCAAAAGCCTTATCCTTTTCAGGAATCCCGCCTAATTTTCTATGCTCCTCTACGCTGTCTCTGCCCCCGGAATAGGCTTTGTTAATCTTTCTCCTTATTTCTTCTTCGCTATCATCTAAAAATATAGCAGTATCGGGTTCAGAAGAACTCATCTTTTTTCCTTGCTGCAGTCCAGATTGATGTGAAAAGTAAATAAAACTAGGAATCACCAATTTATACGGCAGTCTCCTTGCTAAATCTCTGCATGCCCTTGCATGTGGATCCTGCTCTACTCCAATTCCTGTTATAGAGGGCATTGCTCCATTATACTCTTCTAATTGTGGATGCAGGATATCTGCATATTGTAATATATTGGCTGAAATCTTTCCTGGATCTAAATGTCCGTATAATGCTCTAAAAGTGCTTTCTGTTATCTTTTTAGATAATTCAAAAGCAAACTCGTAATACCTCGGTTCTTTCTTGCTCTGTAAATAGACATCTTTTTTATTAACCCCTAATGCTAAAATATGCGCTAGATTATTAACAGCGTATTCCTTGGCTTTTTTCAGGGTTGGAATCTTTGAATCTGGTCTGGAGACATAACCATCAATATCGCAAATGCCAAAGTAGCTCTTTGCTCCAAGTTTTCTGAAAAAATTAAAAACATCCACATCTACCTTATGACCTAAATGAAATGCTCCAGAGGTAGCTATCCCAGTCATCTGAATAAACGGTTTCTTTTCTCTGATGCATTCTGCTACTCTTTCAAAATCTCTGTGCGCCAAAATTATCTTTCTATGAAACAAGTAATGATCAAATCCCTCTAATTCTATATCAGTAAACTTTTTTAATCCGAATTTGTGAATCATCTTCTCGTCTATCTTTAAATTCTGAGAACTCCAAGGATCTATTGCTTTCATTTCTCACCTCTTCTTATTGTTTCCTTATTATCTTTAATATAAAAATCTATGGGAACGCCAGGATTTGAACCTGGATCCATCGGTTTCCTCACGAAGTGCTGGAGCCGATCGTACTCACCCGTCTATTTTTAAATAAATGCCGGGTTATACTACGTTCCCGATAATCCTGATTATAAAAACATTTAGAATTCCTTGTTCCAGGGATAATCACCACTCACCATAATTATTAGATTTAAACTTAGTATTTAAACTTAACGAATGTATTACGTAAATCTTCCCTCTGTCGTAAAGGCCCTAAATTACAGAAGAAATTAGAAGTATCTAGCCTCGCTATTTCATCTCTCCGTAACCCTTCATAACGTCCTATTGCTTCATAAAGATCCTTTCTACCATGAAAACCCCATCTTCTTGCAATAAGCCCGTCACTCATATCACTTCCAGATAACTCTTCTAAAGCCTTGCGGGCGTTATATGCAACAGCATACTGGCTGGTTGACAAACCAACAGTTTGCCGGAAAAGATTATGAAAACCATTCTCTGCCTCAATAACTCTTTCGATAGTCGCCAAATCACCAACCTTTCCTCTTTGGTTGTTTATATACCTAATAGCAGCCTGGACTATTTCTGGAAATTCTTTCTGTTTTCTCTGAATTCTTAAAAACGTGCTTTTATCAGTAGCTGCTTGTTCCATATTAAAACTTCAAAAAAGAACCTATAAAAATCTTACTGTCGCTCTCCAATAATTCTGGTAGTCGAATAACCCTCAATTCTTCTCACAAGATGTATTCTACCGCCATATTGCCTTACAACAGGAGCTTCAACACAATTATTACCATACTCCTCACCATTGACATGAACATGCGGTTTTATCTTCTTTAACAATTCGTTCGGTGTAGTCTCATAAAATATCACAACATAATCTACATATTCCAATTTAGTCAGATTCAACGCCCTTATTTCCTGATTGTTTATTGGTCTACCAAGACCTTTATTTTTTCTTACAGAACTGTCAGAATTCAATCCTACTATCAGCACATCTCCCTGCTCCTTGGCTTCCCTCAAGAAATAAAAATGTCCTTCATGAAGTATATCAAAACTGCCGTTAGTCGTAACTATTTTCTTGCTCTTCTCCCTTAATCTATTAGCGAGAGTCTCTACCTCAAACAGAAATACTAATTTTTCTAAAGCAGTCATAAGCTATAAAGAAAAGTCAATCTTAATAAGTTTTATTGTTTTAAAATCCATGAATCAATCCTAACATTTATATAACATCAAAGAATCTCATTTGGTTATGAAACATAGCCTAAAAATAACGCTTTTGCTGGTTGCTTTATTTTTCCTTGCCCAAGTAATCGGCCTCTACATAATAAACCATTATGTTACAAGAGACCTTCCATTCAATATCGAAAAGCCGAGTTTCGATGAAAAGTTTTCCTTTCTTCAGATCTTTGCCATAATAGTTGTAACCACGATAATTGCCATGATTATAATAAAACTTAAAATAATATCCCTGTGGAAATTTTGGTTTTTCATATCTGTCTGGTTCTGCCTTATGCTTGCGTTGGGCGCATTCTTTAATCAGGGTCTTTCCCTCATCATCTCCTTAATTCTTGCTTATTTTAAAATCAAACGTAATATTATAATTCATAATCTGACAGAAATCTTTATTTACGGTGGTCTTGCTTCTATCTTCGTATCCTCA
>JACOZS010000081.1 GCA_016181215.1 Candidatus Woesearchaeota archaeon | reverse complement strand
TTAAAGGAATTTTGTTTTTCAAATCCTCATAAACGTGCTTTGCTTTAGTTGGGCTGGGTTTTCCAAAAGAATTTGCAGAAGGAGCCGCAATCGGACCAGTCTTCCTGCATAGTTCTAAAGCAATCTTATTGGCAGGCATTCTCACAGCTACAGTTTCTAATCCGGCACTTACCTCTAAAGGCACTTTAGAAGACTTTCTTAAAACTAAAGTCAAAGGCCCAGGCCAGAACTTTTTCATTAAAATCATGGCTTTAGGCGGTATTTCTTTAGTTAACCTCTTAATATCCTCAAGATTACCAATATGCACGATTAAAGGGTCATCAGCTGGTCTTCCTTTAACCTTAAATATCTTCTTTACAGCGTTTTTATTAAGGGCGCAGGCACCAAGCCCATAAACAGTTTCTGTAGGAAAAGCGACTATTTCTCCTGATATGAGTAATTTTACAGCTTTAATTATTCCGTCATTGGCTTTAATAATCTCAGTTTTCATATTCTAAGCTAAACTAAACATATTTTATAAGAATATCTATATACTGCAATCTATATATTCCCAAAGTTGACATACTTTTCACTTGACAAACACCCGCGCAGCCTATATATAAAAGATCTTCTTATTTTTTAATATGGTAAAAATAAACTTAAATCTGGACGAGATAGACCCTGAAATTATTGAATTTTTATTTTGCGAACAGCTACGGGGCCTTCCAATAAAAGAGGTGGAACCATGGAGAAAATCTATTTTGAGGAAAGTGAAGAAAGACTGGATAAACTGACTGAAATAATAGAACCCTTTATCGAAGTAAGGGTTAAACTAGAAGAGTAATGCTAAACGCAACTTGAACCACAGGGGGGTTGCTCTTTAGTTTAACCCTAGTTGTTTATACTGTCCCTTGATACCAAGAAGGTGAACCATGGACATAATAGAATCTTTCAAAAAAGAAATGCTGAGAAGAAGATACAGCCCAAAGACACTTGGAACTTATTTGTTTTGCATCAAGAATTTTTTAAAGTTTTGCGATAAAGATCCTAAGAAGTTTGCAAAGAGCGACATTATAGGCTATTTAAACAAAATTTCTGAAGAGGGAAAGTCTGGAAGCAGCATCAACGTTAATTTGCAGGCATTAAAGTTTTTAATGGAGTCTGTACTAAACAAAAGAAAATACTTTTACAATATAAAATACTCAAAAGTAGAAAAAGCACCAGTTAATGATAAAACTGATGTATTCTGCAGGATTAAGAGTTTCAGAATTGTTGAATTTGAAAGTTGAAAATTTAAATCTGGTTAATAATTTTGGGTATGTTAGAAAAGGAAAAGGCTCAAAAGACAGGTTATTTGTGATAGCCGATAGTTTAAAGCAGGAGATAGTTGATTATATAACAAGTAATAAGCTAGAACATGATTCCTTTATTTTCCAAAGTTACATGGGAAGAATGAGCTCAAGAACAATACAGGAAATATTAAAAAAAGCGGCAAAAAGATCTGGAATAAAAAAGAGAGTTCATCCTCACGCCCTTCGCCATAGCTTCTCCACGCATTTAATTGAAAATGGTTACAGTATAACTGATGTTCAAAGTTTGCTCGGGCATAAATCGCCTGAAACTACAATGATTTATGTTCATATGGCTTCATCTAAATTTATAGGGGTAAGAAGTCCTTGGGATGAATTACAACCAAAAGATAGTGTCGAAAAAGTTAGTCATGAAGATAAGATTTCAGGGCATACAGGCGTTAAGAAAAAGTTAGTCATGAAGATAAGATTTCAGGGCATACAGGCGTTAAAACACAGGAATTTAAAGACTTGAGCTTATGAACTGTTAAATGAAATAAATCTGGAATCCTAAGAAATAGATGGCAAGAAGTGTACTCGCACAACATTTATATATAATCTTTAGTATATTATGACTATGCTTTCAAAAAGAATCCACAACCTCTTCCTAATCTCGGTAGTTCTATTCATAGCTCATGGATTGGAAGAATACTTCACTGGATTTTATAATGTGGATACTATTTTCAAATTCATCTTTCAAGTTTTTGAAAACATGAGCATACCACAGGCAACATTCCTTTTATTTCAAATAATGTTGTGGATTCTTTTAATAATTTCATACTTACTTATTTTTAAGAAAGATTGGATTTTAGTTTTATTAACAATTCCTGCTTTAGTATTTATTTTTGAAATTCACCATCTAGTCAAAGTTGTAATTGGATGGGAATATTATCCTGGAAGTATAGTTGCTATTTTCTTCCCTATACTCGGCTTCTTTTACTGGAAAGAGTTAATAAAACTATATAAAGCTAAAAATAAGTAAGTGTACAATTCTTGCCAAAAAGTTAATGACGGATTCCAGATTTACTCAAGCCACGCTGCGCTCTCGTTCCGCTTCGCTACACTCGGGTCACTTAACAAGGGTTAAATGCAATTGGCGGGAGAATTTATTATTAAGGGGCTGGCCTCACTTCAATCAAATTCGAAGTTATAACAAGGTTTATATAAAAGAACAATTATTGGTTTAGAATGAACAAAAAATTATTTTATGCAATAATTATAGTTTTAATAATTGCTGTTATTGGTTTTGGTTATTACATTTTAAGATATTCATTAGATCCCTTTGGTGCACCGCCTAAAGGAAATTCACCAAATTGTGGACCTGAAAATAGATATAAATTTGATGTTACTATAAAATCAAAAGAAGATTTTGTTAATTTCCTTAAAACGCACGAAATAAATCGACGGGTAGAATTAGACAATTTTAAGAACAGAAACATGGATTATAAAGAAATGAAATCAGCAGAACCTGATTGGAACAAAGTATTAAGTGAAGTAAAAACAGAAAATGGTGGTTTAAAAACCATTTATGTTCTTAAATATAATCCAATTACTTGTTCAGGATATACTTTGAAAATGACTACCGATGGTTACGTTTCAGTATATGGATGTTGTGGAATATAAACACTCGCCAGCCCCTATATTTTTATTTTACTCCCGCCAACTTGCTGCGCACCCCGTTGCACTCTCGCTCCACTTCGTTACGCTCGGGGCATTTAACAGTAATTATATACAATCAGAAGTCGGCTAAACATTAATAGGGGCAAAACACTAAAAACGAAACATTTATATATTAACTATAAGTTAATAACTATTAACACAATGGAAACAGATAAACCCAGCGTAAAAATCCTGAAAATCTTATTAAAAGACTTTACAATAAAGCCGACCATAACTTCTTTAGCTAAAGAAATAGGCATGAGCAGGGTAGGCATTTGGAAAGTTCTTAAGAAGCTAGACGCAGAAAAATTGATTGTTCTTTCCCCTATTGGATCAGGAAAAACAAGCACTTACAGCGCAAGCTTAAACTGGAATAATCCTCTTACTGAAAAGACTCTTGCTCTAGCTTTAACAGAAGAAGCTTTAAACAATCAAAGATGGATAAGCAATTTTGCAGATATTGAAGATAAAGTGACATTTCTTATAATTTATGGAAGTATAATTCACTCTCCAAAAGAAGCCAACGATATTGATATTTTAGGAGTAACTAATAAGAATAAATTTTTAGAGATTGAAGAATCTGTAAAAAAAGCGCAGAAAACACAGATTAAGAAGATTCATTCCCTTAATTTTACACAAATAGAGTTTAAACAAGAACTTGAGAAGCCAAATAAAGTGTTTATTGATGCTGTTAAAAAGGG
>JACOZS010000076.1 GCA_016181215.1 Candidatus Woesearchaeota archaeon | reverse complement strand
GGTATGCTATACATTTGAAGGGTTATTCTAGCATCAGAGTGTCCTGCGATTTGCTGGATCATATTCATTGGCATTTTCTCTTTTAAGAGGTGTCTAATTAGACTATGCCTAAATATGTGGGGGTTAACATATTTTTTGGTTGGATCTGGGTTTTTTATACCAGCCCTGATTGCCGAGTTCTTAACCATGATGTTTATTCTGCTTTCATCAATACCATCTGAATCCTTATTATTTGATTGTATGAGCTTTCCATGTTGCCTAGAACCAATATAAAACTGAATATCCTGTAGTGTATCCTCATCCACTGGGACCGATCTTGGTACATCGCCTTTTCCATGAGGGATATAAACAGATTTATTCTTAAAGTCCACGTGTTGTACAAGTATTTGGCAAAGCTCGAATCTTCTTATCCCGGTTCTGGCTAGTAGTTTTAGGACTACTCTTTCCTTGAGATTTTTTGCTGCTGTTATTATTTGGTTTATTTCTTCTATTGGAAGGTAATAAACATTGTATTTTGGTTTAGATCTAGCCCTTGTGTTTTTATTGCTTTCGCCTTCTTTTTTGTCTATCATATTCATAAAAAACACAATTATTGTTTATAAACCTTGTGTTTTTACTAAAATTGGCCGTAATTTCACAAGGGTTGTGCAGGAAGTATTGCGTTTTATTAATATAGCTAAATGTTTTAAGCTTTGATTAGAAGTTTTATCCTTCTATTTGGTTAATCTTTCTATTTGGTTAATCTTTACAGGTCAGCAGACCGATTATATCTGCTACTAACTCTGGTGGATTTATTAACGGTTTTTTATGGAACCTTTGTATTAGTGCCCTAATCCTAGAGTCTATGCTGAAGTCTAAACTTTCTGTTTCCTTCGGCTCTATGCTAATGATATTGCTTCCTGGCAATACGTCTATGACTAGAATCTCGTTTTTATCTTTGTAGGGAGTATCTTTGGAGTTGGTATAACAAATATTAATCATTTCTGTTTCAAATCTTTTCGTTCTTATCCATTCATTAGTTCTACTTCTGAGTTCTTGTGTGGTTAGCCCATTTATCTCGTTTTCGTGCCAAACCAGATAGTGGAGACCAAATCCATTATGGGGTAATATTTTTCTATCAAATAGTATGGCTTCTATAAATCCTTCTTCTTGAAGATTGAGTTCCAGAGAGACTTCCATTGGCCTTTCTAGGAGGTCGTAAAGTAGGGTACCCTTCCTTGGTAGGGAGTATACTTCGTCTATCTGTGCTGCGAGGATTAGTGTTTCTCGATATCTTCTTTTGAATTGTTGCTATGTAGTTAGCCCGGCAACCCTTAATCCTAGTTTTAATTCTCTTTCTAGGGGTGTTAATTCTATGGTGGTTCCCATGCATTTAGACAGGTTTCTTTAGTATTTATAGATTATGTTGATTGTTTAATATAATTAATTATTGTTTTAATGTGGTTCCTTTGTTGTTGCCGAGGTTAGAAAGATTTATATTTAGATAAATCTCCCTTTTCAAAGAAGATGGGGTGGTTATCCAAGAAAGATGTGGATGTAGAAAAAAAATTAGGTTTGATGAATACTAATCTTGCCGTCTCTTTTGGTAATTTAAAACGAGATATTCTTGCGATTAAAGAGTGGATAGATCATTTTAAGGCTAAAGAAGTTGATAATGATTTTAGATTTCGGCGACTTGAGGAGACTATTTTAGAATTAAAAAATAGTGTAATTTCTGCAGATAAACTGGTGGGGGAAAACCCTGTTTATTCGGAAAAGTTAGATGCGCGTGAACGTTCAATCACACCGATTGAACGCGTTCAATCGTTCAATCGTTCAGATCAATCGTTCATGAATGTTCAATCGCTCGAAAATCTTCCGAAATTTGGCGTAGGACAATTAGAGAGATTAACCCCCGCTCAAAAAAATTTAGTGGCTTTGCTTTTACATGCTGGCGGGCCGTTGGGTTATGAGGAAATAGCTAAAAAGTTGGGTTTAAATTTAGTGACAGTTAGACGGCATTTAAATGATGTTTTAAGAGCTGGTGTGCCCGTAATGGCTAAAATGAGCGTTAATACCAGAAGGAAGATGTTTTATGTAAGTGAGATTCTAAAGGGGGCTATTTTACAAGGCAGGAGAAAGGCTAAAAGTGAGAAGTGAGGGTCTCTGTTCTATACTATAGGTGCGTATTCTGGTTATAGGGGGTTAAAATAAGGCTGCCGTGAGCGTATAAATTAGAAAGTGAGGATTTATTTGTAGTCGAATAATGAGGTTTGGCCTGGTTTTTGCCTGAATTTAATGAGTTTATCTTGGAGATTTAGATCCTTAAACTCTTTTTTTACTGAAAGTGAGACTTTGCCGTTATAGTAACGCTCCTTATTTATTGGTATTTTTTTTCTTAAAAGAGCGCCAACGTATTCTCTGACCCTGGCTGGAACTATTTTTAACCTATTTGCGATATCTGAGTAATTTACCTCTTTAATTTCTTTTTCTAGGGCGTAAATCGCCATAAAGACTGAAAATTCGCGATCTGTGAGGCTTAAAAATAGTTCTTCAGTTTCGTTTTTTAGTTGATCTAGGGTTGGTGTACGGTATTGTACGGCATCGTTCGTCGTTGTACGTCGTTGTACGTCGTACGCCTGTACTCCTTTATTTCCACTGGAAACAAAAAAAAGGTCTTTATCTTCTGGCTTTCTTAATAATTCGTCTATTTTAGCCGTA
>JACOZS010000075.1 GCA_016181215.1 Candidatus Woesearchaeota archaeon | reverse complement strand
AATATAATTAAAGGGGATTTGGTTTTAGATTGTACAGATAATTTAGAAACAAGATTCTTGATAAACGAGTATTGTGTTAAGAATAAGATCCCTTGGATTTATTCTGCTGCGATAGAAAACCACGGATTTGTATTTAATGTTATGCCCGGAGAAGCATGTTTTAGATGCATCTTCAAGGAAGCATCTGGTTTGGATACCTGCGATACTGCAGGGGTATTAAATAGTATAAGCAGCTTGATTGCCTCTGTACAAGTAAACGAGGCTATTAAGATATTGGCTAATAAAAGATATGAGAAAGATATGATGTTTTTTGAGTTAGGAAAGAATGTTTTTACCAAGATGAAGGTCAGTAAAAATACAAAATGTTTAACCTGCAAAGGAAGATACGAATACTTGAATGGAGATAAGAAGAAAATCGTTAAGTTTTGCGGGACTAATACTTATCAGATAAAACGAGAGTTTGATTTTGATAATGTGAAGAAAAGGCTTGGATTTAAAGGAAACTACGGATTTTGTAAGAATATGACAATTACTAAGAATAGAGTTTTGATTAAGGCTGCTTCTGAGAAAGAAGCTAAGAAGATATTTGACAAGTATATCGGAGGATAGAAATTAGCTCCATAAACCCGCAAACACCCCTATATAGTGTAATATTACATATAACCAGATTATATACAAGATAATTGCGGTTACCAGGGATATAATAACCAGATTTATAATCTTGTTTCTCTTTTTAACGGCTTGATCTATTGTGCATATACCTCCTTTTCTTCTAAAGTAAATCACTAGAGCAATTATTAATGAGAATAAACCAACAAGCCTGAATAACCATCGGTAGTCCCCATAAAGGAGGTTAGCAAGGCCCGCTCCCCATGAGACAGTTCCTATTCCCAGAAAGACTAAAACTAGAGGAGAAAAGCAACATAATCCTGCGATGAATGCGGGTATACCGCTGATTTTTAATGCTTCTTTAATGGTTCCCATATTATTGGAACCGTGCGTTTAATATTTAAATATTACCTTTAAGTACAGTTTTACTTGACTGCGTGTTTTATTATTTCTATATTACATGAGTTGTGGTCTTTACACCAAGACTGACATTTAGACGCAAGTTCTTTAGTTGGATACTTTAACTCGCAGATTTTACATTGGTAGGTTTTCATATTTTATACTTTGCATTTTTTACATTTTTTTACAGCACGATAATCAAAAATAGCATTTCCTATTAATATTATGGCACTTAAATAAATAATAGGCAAGGATTCTGTTAAATATCTGCCAACATATACTCCTATGGAAGCCAGTATTCCTACTATAAGGAAATATTTTATTTTATGATTCTTTGAATTTAAATATAAGCCAACAACACCTAATATAAGGAAGATTATAGTTAAATAACCTAATAGCTTGAAGTTAACTAAACTCCCAAGCCCGATAGCTGTAAAGAATGAACCGACTGCTGGAACACAGGCTGGGCAGAATGCGCTTAATGCACTACCCCCTATTGATCCGGTTTCCTTAGATAATTCGGTTATTTTCATCTAGTTAGCAGCTTTATTGCTTCAGGAGTAAGTATCTTTTTCAAATCTTCTGTGCATATGCAAATACAACAATCACATGCAGGGCATACTCCTCCGTTACAGCAAGGTTTTCGTTTTGCCATTTTTACCTCCTCAAAATAATTTTAAGCTCTTGTTCTTTGGAACAGCATAATTTTCTACAATAATTGTTAAGATGCGACTCCATCAGTTTCATAAGCGGTTTTATCGTATTTTCATTTAAATGGTAGTAAGTGAATTTTCCAATTTTTTTTGAAGTTACAAAACCGCATTTTTCTAATCTAGATAGATTATGAGAGGCAGTAGTTTGATTCATTTTAAGCTTATTACATATCTGAGAAACGTTTAGAGAACTATGATTAAGCAAATCTATTATTTCCAGCCTGTTTTTATTACATAGGGTTTCTAAAAATATTAAATACGCTTTGTCTATCATATGCTTTTTAGAGCATATATACTATATAAAACTTTCCTTTAAGCTTTAAAATCTATTTAAGGCCTGAATTTGTGATTTTTCTATGTGTATGGACGGCCTTTTTGATTTGAGGATTTTAATGGCTTGTTCAACTGACCTGCCTTGGGATATTAAATAAGCCGCTACTAGCGTAGGCGCACGACCATGCCCGCGTTTGCAGTGGATATAAGTCTTTATTTTGTTTTTAATTAAAGATTTTAATATACCCGCTCCTATGTTAAGCTGTTCTTTTGTTGGGGGGGTATCATTTTTAGTAGGTAACCAGAGAAAATATTTAACCCCCCAGGGCTGATCTATACTTTCATCATCCAAACTTATATCTGCTTTAATACTTTTATTTAATAATTCTTGGCTGAAATGGATTTTACAACACGCATTAGTACCTACATAGATATATTTAGTTATTTGATTATACTCGAATGGAATGCCTCCTTTATGTTTCATTTATACCTCTAAAATCTTAGTGTCTGGATGATAAGCATACCAAGCAAACCAATATAAATCAAAACTTGGCAATAAATTTTCATCCTTTACTTCATTTTTATAAACTTTAATCATATCTAATTTGTTATCATATATAATCATTATTTTTTCATTTCCTAAAACATATTCCTTCTGTTTGATATTTTTAAATTCTTCTTTTGGAATTGTAAGATACTCATTATTAAGTTCTATACCATGAACTACCTTTTTTGCCGGGAAT
>JACOZS010000071.1 GCA_016181215.1 Candidatus Woesearchaeota archaeon | reverse complement strand
GTTATCAAAGTTTTAGATTTGGGGGAATTGTTTGATGAATCTAAATAAGATTAAACTTGACAATATAAGAAGCTATGTAAACGGAGAGATAGAATTTCCAAAAGGAAACATACTTTTAGCTGGGGACATAGGATCCGGAAAATCTTCTGTACTTCTTGCCGTAGATTTCGCGCTTTTTGGATTACAGAGAGGAGAATTATCTGGAGATGCTTTGCTGAGGAATGGAAGCGATAAAGGGGGCGTTGAGCTGCATTTTAATATTAATAATTGGAATTAAGAGGGATGCTACTGCTGTAGAACTTAAATCCGCTATACTTGAGATATTGGGATATCCGCAGGATCTGCTTACTAAATCTAAATCATTAATTTACAGGTATACTGTTTATACTCCGCAAGAAGGTATGAAACATATATTGATGAGTTCTAGAGATGATAGACTTGAAACCATAAGAAGGGTGTTTGGAATAGATAAGTACAAAAGAATAAACGAGAATTTCGGGAAGTTCTTGAGCAAGGTTAAGGATAAGGTGAAAGAATATGAAATCAGATTGGAAGATCTGCCTAAAATAGTAGAGAAAGAAGTTAGAATTTTGGACGAACTTAACAGAGATATAAGAGTAAATAGAACATTACTTGATTCCAAGCTGGAACAGATTGAAAATAATAAAGAGAATGTTGTTAGGGTAAAAGAAAGTTTAGAGAGATTAAAAACTGAAATTGGAATACTGCAAGAAAATAAATTTGATGCAGACAGATACAAGAATATTGAAGAAAGTATAAAGAAAAATGAGATGGATTTATATAAAATTAATAATGATATACAGGATTTAAAGACTAAAAAAGCCGGATCTGAAGAAAACAAGAAAAAGTTCATAGAACTTGATTTTTGTCCTTACTGCAACCAGAAAGTTAGCGGGGAACATAAACATGATGTGGTGGGCGAAGAAACTAATAGAATCGAGGCTTATGATAAAAAAATAGTTAGACTTATTGAAGAAAAATCCAAAATTGAATCTGTTTCAGCAGGATTAAAAGAAGAAATTAAGAGAATGCAGGAAATAAAAGTAAATTATGAAATTTTTATTGTAAAAAGAGAAAATATTGATTCTAAGAATATGGAATTAGAAAGATTGGATGCTAATAATGATAAACTGACAAAGGAAATTGAGGTTATTAAGGTTGAAAATTCAAAACTGGAAAATAAATGGCAGAATTTGGAGAATATTCAGGATAATTATGACAAATTTAAGGAAGAATTAGAGGAGTTAAGAGAAAATTCAAAGACTGTAGAGATTGAGATATTGGGGATTGAAAGGGAGTCAAGAGGTTATGAATATGAATTAAATGAATTGAGGAAGAGAACAGAAATACTGCTGAAAATTAAAGAAAACTTAAGTTATATAAGACAGTTAAGGTACTGGATTGAGAACAGTTTTATGAACATTATGCTGATCATGGAGAAGAAAATATTACTTAGGGTGCATAATGAGTTTAATTCTTTATTTGAGAAATGGTTTAACATGCTTGTTGATAGCGAGATTCTGAAGGTTAAACTTGATGAAGAATTTACTCCTTTGATTGAACAGGCAGGACACGATATGGAATATGAAAATTTATCCGGCGGGGAGAAGACTGCTGCTGCACTGGCTTATAGGCTGGCATTGAACCAGGTTATTAATAAATTAATGAGCACCATACATACTAAAGATATTATAGTTCTGGATGAACCCACTGATGGATTTTCTGAAGAACAATTGGATAGATTAAGACTGGTATTGGATGAACTGGATTTAAACCAAGTTATATTAGTAAGCCATGAGAACAAGATAGAGAGTTTTGTTGACCATGTAATCAGATTCAACAAGGAAGGGCATGAGACTAGAGTTATTTATTAATTCTGTGATAAATACCGCAGATGATTACTCCAACCAGAGCACCAAATAAATTATAAAACATGTCGTACATTGAATCTATGTAATCAGCTGATGGTCCTGCGTTGGGTTGAAAATCTCCTGCACCGTAAAGTAAAAATCCTTCTCCCTGACCAAAATACAAGTAACCAGAGAACTCAACCATTTCAATTACAGAACCTACTCCTAAGGAAGCTAAGATAATAAGAACTATTACCCATAAATTAGCCATTAAATTCTTAGTAAAATCTTTTTTAAAGTAATTATAGAACATTATTGAATAAGCAAATATCCCAAAAATATGCGTGAATAAATCGTATTCGAACGGGAACGGCGAATTAGCATATAAACCGAAGACCCCTAAATTGTGAGATATAAAAGAGAGGGATAATAATGAGTAAGCAAAAGGATTTAGGTTCATTACATTTCTTATAAGATAGAATACTATCATTAAAACAGAAAATATTATTGAGTCGTTTCTGTAACTGGGGAGACCTACCCTAGAGGCTTCGAAGAAAAAATAGATAAAAATCAGTATTGATATTGTAGTAATTACCAAAAGTTTTCTGTCTTTTTTCATAATCTTAGCATATTTTTTAGTTTTATATTTACTTGTTTTAGATATTCTTCTGATAATGTGCCTATTCTTCCAATAATTATTCTTTTATTTAGTGTGACTATTCTGTTTAATTTTAGGACGGATTGTTTCCTTAGACCGGTTTTTTCAAAATTGTGA
>JACOZS010000070.1 GCA_016181215.1 Candidatus Woesearchaeota archaeon | reverse complement strand
ATCCTAGTTATTTTAACACCGATAAAATGGATATACATTATCAAAAAGCAGGGAATAAATCTTGATTTCTGGAAAGCCACTAAATACTATTTCATAAGCGTTTTTTACAGTTTTATAACTCCGGCAAGGACAGGAAGCCTGATGAGGGCTTATTATGTAAGCAAATATACCAAGAAGAATTTAGTTTACTGCGCATCTTCTATTGTATTAGAGAGGTTTATAGACCTGCTTGTGGTATTCTTGCTTGCTATAGCAGGGGCGTTTTTACTCACAGGATTTTTACAGTATGTTCTTATAGCGTTTGCTTTATTCTTAATAGCTGGCCTGATAATGTTTAACAAGGACAGGATGTATCATGTATTTAAAATATTTCATTGGTTTTTTGTTAATGATGGCCTGAAGGATAAATTGAAAGGTGGTTTTGATGAGTTTTATAAAAGTCTGCCTAAACTAAAGTACTGGGTAATTCCGTTTTTCTTGACTATTGCATTTTGGTTATCCAACTACAGCATAGACTTTTTGGTTGCCAAGGCATTCAATATGAATATTCCGTGGTTTGATTTTGTAATGATATTTCCAATAGCTACAATCTTAGGTTTAATCCCAATAACTGTAAGCGGATTGGGTACTAGAGAAGTGGCTTTGATCTATCTATTTGGATTATATGGAGTTAAACCGGAGATTACAGTCGCTTTTGCAGTTGTAACCATAGTATTAACTTCTGTATGGCCTGCTTTGGTTGGGGCTGTTTTAGCCTTGAAAGAATCTAGGAATACCTATTAAAGTTTAACTGTTTAACTGTAGAACTGAGATTAAAATGACAGAAAATGAACTTGTTAAAATGAGCCCAAAAGGGCAGTTAGTTGTACCTCAGGAGATTAGAGAGACAGCATCCTTTAAGGCAGGAGACAGATTTGTTCCGTTTCCAGTAAAGAATGGAGTGCTATTCAAGAAAATCGAAATACCAGATTTAAATGCGGAATTCGGAAAATTATCTAAAGAAGTTGAGGCCCAATTTAAAAAGAGAAAGGTTACTGGTAAAGACGTTTCAGGGGCTGTTAAATGGGCAAGAAAAGGATAGTCTTGGATACAAATATACTAATTTCTGCTCTAGGATGGAATGGAAAACCGAGAGAGTTATTCCTTAAAGCATTAAATAAAGAATTTGAGTTGATTATATCTAAGGGGCAGATAGACGAACTAAAAAGAGTATTGGAATATTCAAAATTCGGATTTACAGACGAACAAAAATTAAAGTTCTTAAACATATTACTAGAAGTAGCAGTACTGGTCGAGGTTCCAGGCAAATTGAAGATTATAAAAGAAGACCCTCCTGATGATAATATCCTGGAAACTGCTGTTGAAGGGGGCGCTGATTTTATTATAAGCGGGGATTGGCATATTTTAAAACTTAAGCAATTTAATGATATAAAAATAGTAAAGGTATCTGAGTTTTTTAAGATCATTGCTTAAATTTCGTAAACCAAAGCTTTTTTAAGGTTATTATTTAAGGTTAAAATATGAGATATACTTCTGGTGGAGGTGATGCGGATAGAGAAATCCAGAAATATATAGATGTAGCTGTGGAGGAAATCAATAAAGCAGTACCAAATGTTAAAGCGATAGTGATATATGGCGGGTATGGCAGAGGGGAAGGCAGCGTAATGAAGATTAATGGGAAAGTAATGCCTGCTAATGATTTTGATACATATGTTATAACTGAAAAAAAGGTTAAACCTGAAATCTTAGATGATATTGCTGTAAAATGCGCCAAAAGATGGGGTTCTAAAGGAATACCGTTTAATTTTTTTGACAAGACCTGGAGTTTTAAGAATAATTTTTATCTGGATCTTAAATGCTTGACTTTGGAAGAATTAAAGAGACTTTTTCCTATGATAAGGTATTATGAGTTAAGAAATGCAAGTAATGTTGTTTATGGAGATCCTGAAGTATTGAAGTTAATTCCTGATTATAAAATTGAAGATATTCCTTTAAGCGAAGGGGCGAGGATGATTTTGAACAGAATGACTCATGCTGTTGAATATTTAAGCACTGCCGGGAAGCATGATGATTTGACCTTATCATTCTTCTTAGCAAAGGCTTACTGGGATTCGGCATGCGCTTTATTATTGCTGAATGGAAACTATAGTCCTAGTTATAGGAGAAGAATGGAAGATTTTCATAAATGCTTTAAGAAAGATTTTGGCGAACTTTATAATAAAATACCTGATTTTCATGAAAAAGTTAAAAAGTACACTTCATGGAAAATTGATAAATTCGAAGGAATGCCTGAAAAAAATGTTGTAAACTTCTGGTATCAGACAAGGAAAGATATTATTGAAGTAGCAAAGTACTTTTTTTCCAGATTTTTGAATAAGAAAATTAATAGTGTGGATGAATTAAGCGAGGCGATTTTAAATATGTGACCTAAGTATTATCGACCTTATGGAGAACTTTATGTGAAATATAATCTTGGGTTTGAATCAAAGATATTTGCAAGATTTTTAGGCATGCTCTTGCCATGGAGATTTAAATTTTTGTACTTTTTGAGGATATTAAAGAATAAAGGATTTTATCCTAGGATATTTTTGAGCAAACAAGGGCCTGATCTGGTTATATTTGCTTCTATGATACACGTGATGTCGGCGCTTGATCATGGTTTTCATATTGACAAGAAGCATTTTGATAAGGCGGTACAGATGTTAAAAAGAGTGTATCCGATTAGAATTAAGAATTACTTATGGGAAGACCTGAGCCAGGCATATGCGGATGCTTATGTTTTATTTCATTTGATGAAGATAGTTTAATCTTTATTATTCTATAGTGGTAGCAAAAGGAAAGATTTATAAACTATGGTTTTTTTGATGAAGTTAGGTAAATAAAATGTTAACTGGAGAACAAAAAATAATTTATACCAGAGACAGTGGTTCTGTC
>JACOZS010000074.1 GCA_016181215.1 Candidatus Woesearchaeota archaeon | reverse complement strand
TATTTTTGTCAATATGGCAAAATATCTGAAGCACTTCTTGCTGTTTATACATCCAGAACCTGTTTGCGGGTTGAATGACGGGCCTTCTCCATTGCCTTCCCAGACATATCTTTCCCTTACAGCCCCTGGAAAGTTCATTCCAACAATCGCTCTTCTTGAAATAATACGTTCTGGAATAACAGAAATCAAGGTTACGGGATTCAATGGATCTCCAGTATGACCAGTGAACCTCAACTGATTGAGCAACCGCATTTCAACAAGGTTCCCTCTAATATTTCTGATTTCTGGCCTTTCAATAACAGTATACAATGCAAAGGTGTTATCAGGATTGATTGATTCTGACATGGCGAGTGTACTCGGCAGAAGTTCTAAAGAACCAACTTCCTTAAACAAGCCACTTATTGGATCTTGAGTGTCAAGAATATAAAGCCTAAACTCTTTTTTATTGACAATATATAAGTATCTGTCGTTAATTGAGCTGAATCTTATATCTGTTGTTCCTGAATATGTCTTTAAAGCGTATCCTTCAATTTTTCCTCTTTTTATGACTCTCTGCATAAATCCATCGTGAATCTCGTCAATGTTTATATTTTCGCCTGAAACGGAACCTATTGCAAGTTTTCCGTGAAGAGAAGGATTAAAGCATTCGTTTTCTGCTCCAATTGTCTCTCTTGATGGATCTGACGGATCTGAACAGTCTAGGACTATTAAAAATTTTTCTGGAGCAGCGTCTGGCTGCTTTTTCAAGGTAATTGCCGCCTTACCAAAAAGGTTTGTATTTAATTGCAGTTTTTCAATCTGGCAAAACATTTTCAGACTGCAAAAGAGGATTGCCCACTATTGAGAGTCCATTCAAATTAGAGCTTAATAAATCTGCAGAAGAAACTATTACTGCAAGAAGCATTATAATCATTGCTGTGATAAAAATTGTTTTCATATTCGCTAACAATAATCAGCAGGTTTTATACATATATGAACTTTTCGGTTGGTTACCACTATAGAGAGGTTTTATTCCATCATCGGAGGCATACCACCATGCGGCATACTTGGGCCTTTAGATGAACCGGATCCTGCAATAACATCGTCTATTCTTAATATTAACTCTACTGCTTCTGTTGCTGATTTTACTGCCTGCGTCTTAACTTTTAAAGGTTCTATGACTCCCGCTTTCCATGCATCTACAACTTTGCCTGTGAATACATCAATTCCTGGTTCTTGGTATTATTTCCATAGAATCTGCAAATGCTAAAACCCCAAGCTGTTCCCTGCCAGAAAGAGATTCTGCATATGAACGCAACTGACGGGATAATTCTATTTCTGTTGAGCCTGCACCAGCTACAATTTTACCAACTGTTATAGCAGCTATTATGTCTCCTAAAGCATCTTTTACTGCACGCTCTACTTCATCAACCACGTGCTGGGTTCCACCTTTGATTAGTAATGTGACTGCTTTAGGATCTTTGCATTCTCTAACAAAAGTCATGTCATCATCTCCGATTTTCACTTCTTCCACCAAGCCTGCAAACCCAAGCTCAGATGCCGATAAATCAGCCAAGTTAGTTATTATTTTAGCTCCTGTTGCACGGGATAGTTTTTCTATGTCAGATTCCTTAATACGACGAGCAGCGTAAATGCCTGCTTTGGCAAAGTGGTATTGCGCATTATCATCTATACCTTTTTGACAGAATACTACATTTGCTCCGGATTTGATAACTAAATCCACCATGTCTCGAATCATTTTCTCTTCTTGTTTTATAAATTGTTCAATCTGATCTGGATTAGTTATCTGGATTCTTCTGTCTGTTTCTGTTTCTTTCATCTCTATTGCTGAATCTATTAATGCTACCTTGGCGTTTTTTATTCTTGTTGGCATTCCAGGATGTACGCGTTCTTTATCCAGTAAAATCCCCTGAATTAATTCTGAATCTTCTGTACCGCCGCCAACTCTTTTTTCTATCTTGATATAATCCATGTTTACTTTGTTTTCTTCTGAAACCTGCTTCACTGCCTTGACTACTAACTGGGCTAGTTTTTCTTTGGCTGATTCTGCTTTTTTTCCAGTCATTGCTGTCATGGCTATCTTTTCTAATAATTCGCGGTCTTCAAAAGTAATTTTTTCTGATATGTTATTTAGAATTTGCTGGGCTTTTTCAGCTGCAACTCTGTATCCGCGGGCAATAACTGTGGGATGAACTTCAAGATCTAACAAACGTTCTGCTGATTTTAACAACTCTCCTGCTAATACCACCGCTGTAGTGGTGCCATCTCCGACCTCATCTTCCTGGGTCTTAGCTACTTCAACCAGCATTTTAGCTGCAGGTTGTTCTATCTGCATTTCCTCAAGAATTGTAACCCCGTCATTTGTTATGATAACATCACCTATAGAATCAACAATCATTTTGTCCATGCCTTTTGGACCTAAAGTAGTGCGCACTGTTTCTGCAACAAGCTTTGCTGCCATGATATTACTGCGCTGGGCATCTCTACCCATTGTTCTTGTATATCCCTCTGGCAGAATAAATATTGGTTGAGTTTGATTTACCATTTTAAATCCCCCTACTAATCAAAAATTCATTTGTATATGGTCTTTAAAAGGCTTTTGGTTTTAAAATTTTCTGTTCTATATGTATTATTTGGTGGTGGTTAAACTACTAGAATTCTTTAACTACTTTAATTAGTTCATTAGGTTTTTCAATCTCCATAAACTCCTCTTTTGTTAAGGCTGGAATGTTTTTTGGTTTTTTCTTTTTGAATATAACCAGGTCGTCAGTACCCATCAGTTTGGATATTAACAAAAGTTCGTTATCTATTTTATCCCCTACCCTGGTTAATATGATTTCTCTTTGACTTTTTGCTATCAGGTCAAACGGTGTTTTTTTTGTTTCTGTTGTGGAAAATCCAAGCTCGTGGAATTTTCTGGTTAAATTCGTTTCTCGTTCAGGTTCAATTTGGTTATGAAGAGATTCAAATATATTTATTTCTTTGAATACTGCTGAACCTATAATTTCGTAGAGTTTTTTTGCTCTGTTCAAAGAGATTTCTGAATCCTCGTTTTCATATTTTGATATCATTCTTGGAGAAACCTGTATTTTCCTGGCTAGTGAGCGGGCTGACATTTGCATTGATTCCCTTAAGTTATGAAGTTTTTTTCCAAGGATTTCTGCTGTTAGGCCGGATTTCTTTGATATTATGAATGGCAGTTTGTGGTCTATGGCTCTTTTGAGGGTATTCAGATTTACGGTTGATACTCCGAATCTTGTGTAAACCACGCCATCCTGCAGTTTCACACCGGATTTTTCAGAGATTATTATCATGGAAGCGTTTGTGTATGAAGAGATTTTAATCATATCCTGGAGATTAGAAGAGTTCAATGAATTGGCATTTTCT